>JANXXI010000361.1 GCA_025350695.1 Acidobacteriota bacterium | reverse complement strand
ATTAGGTCTGAAAAGAAGGTTTGCCGATCATATTGGCGAAGGCACTCAAACGAACGCGGCAACCATTCCGATGTGATGGTCACTTCGTACGCTATGATAGCCCACCAGGAGCCCTATGCGTTCATTAATACTCATTGCTGTGCTTGTTTCCGCGATATTCGCCGCCGAAAGACGCACCGTCGCCCCAACATCTGGCCCGAAGCCTGTTGGCCCTTATTCGCCCGGCATCAGCGCAGGCAAGTATCTCTACGTTTCCGGGCAAGGCGCCAGGACTCCCGACGGGAAAATGCCACCCGATTTTGAGGCACAGACCCGGCAGTGCCTGGAAAACGTGAAAGCCATTGTCACCGCCGATGGGCTGAGCATGACGCACCTGGTCTACTCACAGGTCTATTTGGCGGATTCGAAGAATATGGATCAGTTTGAGAAAATATGGAAGGATTACTTTCCTTCGGGAGGCCCCGCCCGGGCGGTATTGGGTGTAAACAGGATGCCGACAGAGACGCCCGTTGAGATCAATGCGGTAGCGGTGCGAAACCTCAGTGAGCGGAAACTTGTTAAAGGCGGCATCATCAGCAATGAACGTTACTTTCTTGAGGGAGTCTATGCCAGCGATGTAGCTTCGGCCATAGCGAAGCTGGAAACTTCCCTGAAAAATGCGGGGCTCGGGTTGGGGCATCTGGCCTTCGTGAACATTTACCTCGACCCTTCCATCTCCCACAGCGACATGAACGCGGCGTACAGCAAGCACTTCGAGAGCGGCAACGCGCCAGCACGAGCAACCATTACAGTCGCCCATTTACCCTACGGTGGCAAAGTGAAAATTACAGGCGTTGCCGTCACTGACCTCCGTTTTCGCAAAGTGATCCGCCCCCGCAACATGACGCCGACTCCCAACTCCAGCCCGTGCGTATGGGCGGGCGATACGCTCTACTGCTCCACTCGATCGGGCAACGTCCCTGGCCCCAACGGCGGCGTCTGGGCTGAGTCCGTCGAAAATCAGGTGAAGCAAACTTTCCGCAATCTGTTCGACGGTCTAGAAGAGGCCGGCCTCGATTTCTCGCATGTCGTTGCCTCCAATGTCTACCTCGACAAGCTGGAGGAATTCGCGCGTATGAACGCGGTTTACGCCAAGTATTTCAGCCAGGCGGCGCCGACCAGAACTACTGTCGAGCCAATGCCTTCGGTGGAACGTAAGCCCGATGCCAACGGAAATTGGCCCCGTTTTGATGAGATCTCCATCGTCGCCGTGAGATGATGGAATGGATCTATGCGTAATCAAGTTCTTTACATGATGTTGGTCGGCGCGGCGGCATCGGCCGCAAGCGACGCGGGCGGAATTCAATGGAAGGCACCCTCACAATGGAAGGCCCAGGCAGACCGTCCCATGCGCGCGGCTACGTTCACAGTACCGGCCGCCGCTGGAGACAGCGAGCCTGGGGAGATGGCCATTTTCTACTTCGGCCAAGGCCAGGGCGGCACCGTGGAAGCCAACGTACAGCGTTGGATCGGCCAATTTCAGAACACCACTGGCCCTGCATTGCGTTCCACTCAGAAAATTAACGGGTTCGGTGTAACCATCATCGAGCTTGCGGGCGCCTATCTATTTTCACCTACCCCCATGTCGCCAGAAAAAACACTGAAGCCAGGGTACAAAATGCTGGGCGCCATCGTGGAAGCCCCAGACGGCCCGGTGTTTTTCAAATTCACCGCTCCCGTCAAAACGATTGCGGCCAATGAGAGTGTTTTTCAAACCATGTTGAAAAGTGTCACGAAGAAATAATTATGGAATGCTCTATTTTTAAACTTGCCCTCTTTCTGATTTTTCCGCTTCTTTCAATTGCCGACGATTGGCCCCAATGGCGCGGCGTCAACCGAGACGGCAAATCCGCTGAAAAAGGATTGCTACGTAACTGGCCGGAGGCGGGTCCGAAACAGTTGTGGAAGGTCACCGGCCTGGGCGAAGGTTACGCTTCGTTTTCGGTTGTGAAAGGCAAGCTGTTCACCGTTGGACAGTTCGGCGACACCGAACGAGTGATGGCCTTTGACGTTAAAGATGGCAAAAAACTGTGGCAGGCCGATGCCGGCGGATCGTTCCGCGAATCCCGAGGCCATGGCCCCCGCGGAACACCTACGATTGACGGCGACAAACTCTATAGCCTCTCTGCTGACGGGACGCTGGTTTGCCTTGAAACAGCCACAGGCAAGAAAGTCTGGGGTTACAACATTCTTGAAAAGTTCGGTGGCCAGAACATTCATTGGGGCATCAGCGAATCCCCGCTCATCGACGGCGAAAAAGTAATCGTCATGCCTGGCGGCAAAGGCGCAAGCGTTGTTGCGTTGAATAAGAAAGATGGCAGCTTGATCTGGAAATCGCAGAGTGATCGCGCCGGATACAGCTCAGCAATTGCTTTCGATTATGCCGGTTCGCGCAAAATCGTCGTCCTCTCTGGGGATGGTGCAATGGGGCTGGACATAAACAACGGAGAGTTGCTTTGGCGCTACGACAAAGTTTCCAACCGCACCGCGAATATCGCCACACCGATTTATTCTAATGGCCATGTTTTTGTTTCCACCGCCTACGGTACCGGATGCGCCCTGTTGAAACTGCCCGCGACGAAGGACGACAAGATGCAGGAAGTCTACTTCAACAAAGACATGATGAATCACTACAACACTTCGGTGCTGGTGGGCGATTACCTCTACGGCGCGTCCGGCAACACAACCTGGATGGCCATGAAGTGGTCCAACGGTGAAGTAGCTTGGAAGGATCGCGGAGTTGGCAAGGGTCAGGTTCTCTTTGCCGACGGGCTTCTGTTCATGCAGGGAGAGAAAGGGACCATCGGTTTAGCAGAGGCTACTCCGGCGGCATACAAGGAGCTCTCCAAGTTCACCGTGTCAATCGGCAATTACCCGCTCTGGACCCAGCCGGTGCTGTCGAACGGCGTTCTGTTCGTCCGTGATCAAGATAATCTTATGGCCTATCAGGTGAAATAGAATGCGACTCGGAGCCGTCACTTACAATGTCCTCAAAGACTGGGACCTCGACACGATCATCAAGAATCTAGAGGCCAGCGGATTCGAAGCTGTAGAGTTGCGCACGGGTCACAAGCACGGCGTGGAACCCTCAGTTGATGCCAAGGCGCGCGCCGAAGTCCGCGCCAAATTCGAGCGTAGTAAAGTGCGCCTATTGAGCTACGGTTCAACCTGCGAGTTTCATTCTCCTGACGAAACGGTTCGGAAGAAAAATGTGGAAGAGGGCAAGCGCTTCATTGAGCTAGCCCACGATACAGGCGCCTGGGCTGTAAAGGTGCGCCCCAACGGCTTACCTGCCGGCGTTCCACAGGAAAAGACCATCGCCAACATTGGTGCGGCCTTACGCGAGTTAGGCGACTACGGAGCAGGATACGGTGTGGAAATCTGGATGGAAGTGCATGGCCGGGAAACCCAAGTGCCCAAAATATCGGCCGCCATCATGCGGGAGACCAAGCACGCGGGAGTGGGCTTGTGTTGGAACTCTAACCCCACGGATGTTGTGAATGGCAGCGTGAAAGAAACCTTCGCGTTGCTTAAGCCGTGGATCAAAAACTGCCACATTAACGAGCTTGTCAGTGGCTACCCCTATCGTGAATTCTTTACCTTGTTGCGTCAGGCAAAATATGACCGCTATACGCTGTGCGAAGCAGGCGAAAGCAAAGAACCGGAACGGTTCTTAAAGTATTACAGCGCACTGTGGCAGGAACTAAACCGCGCATGAGACTCGCCGTTGGATTTCTGATCTCGGCCCTGGCCGTTGCACAAGTACCAACGCCTACCAGCTACTTCGGGCACCCAATGGGCGAGGATAATAAGCTTCTCGATTGGTCTAAAGTGGTCGGCTATTTCCACGCTCTTGAAAAGAACAGCGACCGAATTCTGGTCAGCGAGTACGGCAAGACCGTGGACGGTAAGCCAATGCTCGCGGCCTTCATATCGTCCCCTACCACATTGCGCGAACTTCCCAAATACCTGGATATCCAACGCAAGCTGGCTGACCCCCGCAAAACTAACGACGCCGAAGCGGAACGGCTAATCGCACAAGGCAAGGCCGTTGTGTTGATCACTTGTTCCATACACTCGACTGAAGTCGCCTCCACCTCCACCGCCGTGGAATTCACGTACCGCCTGCTGACCGAAACCAAACCGAAATTCCAAGCCATATTAAACGATACGATCTTTATTCTGGTCCCTTCGCTTAACCCAGATGGTGTGGACATTGTCACCGATTGGTATCGCAAAACGCTTGGCACGGCGCACGAAGGCACATCCCCGCCAACGCTGTATCATCGCTACGTCGGCCATGACAACAACCGCGATTGGTACATTTTCTCGCAACCGGAAACGCGGTCCACGATCGAAAAACTGCACAATGTGTGGCATCCGCAAATCGTTTACGACGTGCACCAGCAAGGCGCGTACGCTTCCCGGATGTTTGTGCCACCATGGCTCGATCCTATTGACCCGAACATCGATCCGATGATCATCCAGTGGTGCAACATGATGGGCGCGGGCATGGCCGCTGACCTGACGAGCGCCGGCAAGCAAGGCGTGGCCATTAACGCCATGTACGACTATTGGTCTCCCGCGCGGCATTACCAGTCCTACCACGGAGCACTGCGGCTGCTGAGTGAATCGGCCAGCGCGAAGCTCGCCAGCCCGTTGACGGTTAGCCCCGATGACATAAGCGAAACAGCCCTGGGCTATGAACCGCGGATTTCCAGTTGGAATTATCTTGAACCCTGGAAGGGCGGCGTGTGGCGCGTCCGCGACATCGTCGACTACCAGCTAATCGGAATGGAAAGTGTACTCTGGCAAGCGGCTGTTAGACGTGAAGATCTTTTGCGCATGTTTTATAACGTCGGAAAGAGAGCCGTCGCAAGGACCAGTCCCTCAACACTGGTGATCTCCCGTAAACAGATGGATCCCGGTTCAGCCAGGAAAATGCTCGAGACGTTGGCCTTCGGACAAGTGGAAATCGAAACCGCCACAGCGGCGTTTGAAGCGGGTGGACAGAAATTTGAGGAGGGCGATTTCCTGATCCGCTTGCAGCAACCCTATTCCTCTTTCGCTAAGACGCTGTTGGAAAAACAAAGCTATCCCGACCTTCGTATGTATCCTGGCGGGCCACCCAAGCGACCTTACGACGTTACAGCCCATACCCTGCCAATGCTGATGGGTGTCTCTGTCAAGACGATCAACGGACCCATTGCCGTGGCATCGTCGAAGGTTACCAAGTTGCAGTTCCGTCCCGAATCGCAGCGCGAGGGTTGGCTGAGCGCTTCCGATACCGAAAGCTACCGCAAAGTGAACGACGCATGGAGCGGCAGCCAGCAGGTTTGGCGCGATAGCACATCGGGCGACTTCTTCCTCGGAACATCGCCTCCCAATCAGGCCATTAAGTTGAAACAGCCACGCCTTGCCTTGTTCAAAAGCCACGTGCCGCAAATGGACGAAGGTTGGACCCGCTGGATTCTCGAACAGTTTGCGTTTCGATACCAGATCGTAAGCGTTGCGGACCTACGGAAAGAAGATTTACGCAAAACATACGACGTGATCCTATTTCCAGATCAATCAGCAAACTCCATTGCTGAAGGCTATCGCAAAGGCAGTATGCCCGATGCTTACGTTGGTGGTCTAGGCACACAGGGTGCAGCCAACCTGAAGCGATTCGCCGAAGACGGTGGCATCGTTATCTTCATGAACCATTCCACTGACTACGCCGCGCAACTCGGTGTTGAAGTCAAGAATTCCCTCCGCGGTTTATCCAATCGTGATTTCTATAGCCCCGGTTCACTGCTATACGCCACGCTGGATAAATCGAGCCCACTTTCACATGGCTTACCACCAACCATTCCCATCTGGGCCGAATCAAGTCCAGCCTGGGATACGCAGACTGGAGTCGTGGCCCGTTATCCAACCTCTGGAGTTCTCGCCTCAGGGTGGCTGTTAGGAGAAAAACACGTTGCAGGGAAGGCCGCCTTGCTCGACTTACCAATAGGCAAAGGCCACGCTATCCTATTCGGCATGCGCCCCCAATACCGGGCTCAAAGCTACCAAACTATGAAGTTGTTATTCAACGCGATTCTTTACCCGTAGATTGGAGAATCGCGCGGAACCAACCGCAGCATACTGATTGTCACCGTCAACGGCCGGGCGTCATCCTTCGGCTCCCACACCGGACTCGCCAAAATTTTAAGCTTATACTCGTCGGCCGTCGGCAAATCCGCCTCAAGCACAAACAAGCCGGTCCGATCCAGGTCCCAGCGTCCAACGCTTGCGCCATTAGCCAGCACTTCCACCCAAGGCGATTTTCCGCCCTGAGCAAACAAATTCTCGTGTGCATGCCCGCGCAAACGCATCCGCTGCGGAACCATGTTCACGGGCTTCAATACCGCCTCGGCCTCACCGGCAATCCAACGATACTTGTTTCCGTAAACGCCTTCCAAATCGTAGAACCCAGCGGTCAACTTCGATTCATGCCCAGGAATGGAAAAATCAATCACATCCTGCCGATCGCCCGGATACAACTCCTTCTTATCGGCGGAGGGCAATAGGTTATAAACACCGCCCTCATTTGGCGCCGCATAGGAACACTTCTCGCAATGAAGCGATTCATCCCCCTCCCGCCGTAGCCCGGCATGACAATCCGGACAGCGCATCAACGTTTGAAAATGATCGCCCTGCTCCAGACCTTCAGGCCGCACACCCTCTTTCTTCAAGAAGGCTGCCAACGTGCCGCCCAACAGGCGCGCAGCACGCCACGGAGAACGCTGGCGGTCCGTCCGTATCAGAGCCTTTTTCACTACCCGTTCCCCCCAGCCACGCTCCGGCACAAACATTTCGTACTCATGCGCCGCGAAATGTCTCAACGTCAGGTCGTGCCAACGATGTAAGGTCATCTGGTGGTTCTGACGAATGCCGAAACTCTCCTCTTGATGGGCCCCAATTACGTCACGAACAAAATAACCCAACAAGCCCCACTCGTACAACTTCCGTTCCCATGGCTTCATCGTGTCCCAATACGGGGCGCGATACAAACTAAACGTCAGTTTCCGCTTTAGCGGTTCCTCGGCAAAAATAAACACGCCGCCTGGGGCCAGCACCCGCTTCACTTCCAGAAACACAGCATCAATATCCATGAACTGGCTCAACATCTGAAAAGCTAGTACGCACCCCAACGATTCATCCTTGAAGGGCAGTTGCAAAGCATCACCAGCCAGGCGCACCGGAGCGCGTTCCATGCCCCACTCATGCTGCAACGCAATGCCATGACGCAAGGAATCGGCGGAAATGTCCAGCGCGTACCCGTCAACCCCAAATTCATTGCAAAGCATGTAACTGGTATGCCCGGCATTAGCCCCGATTTCAAGAAACGGGCCAAGCCCGCCGGTAAATTGCAGGTGATTCTTGATCAACGCTCCCCGGCGATAATTTTCCTCGGCATAGACTTGCTTCGCCCGTTCAGGCTCGCCCAACGAAGCGAAGTTGTGGAATTCCACCTGAGCCCGCTTGACGGAAAACGACTGGGCTTCCACTATTTCGCCACCTGCCATTTTCCACCCACCATGCTCCGTTCAATTTTGAACATATTTCGCCAATCGTCCAGCGGATTAGCTGAAACCACAGCCAGATTCGCGTCAGAACCGGCATTCAGATTCGCGATTCGTAAGTATGCTTGAATCAATTGTTTGGTATCCATCCCGCACTGGGCAAGCAAGGCAAGTTCGGCTTCGGCATGTGGCCCAGGCGCGACCACGATACCGATATTCTCACTGACCAGAATCTTCAGGTTTCTCTTAGCCGTATCCAGTTGAGCCCCCGCGGCAAGTTTCCACAACTGAGGAATAATCTGCGTGCGCTGTGCGCGGATCAAAGCAATAATGTGCCGTTCCCACTCAGTTGAGTCGAGGGGCACGCCGACAATTAGCTGTCGGCGAATTGTCGCCTGCTCCACCATCTTCTCCATGGTGTTGGCGGGCGAATCCAATTCCTTTTCATCAATGGCGCGCGGCAAAGGAACGATATATTTTCCCTTCATGTCTATCTTTTCCGCGGCCGCCGGCAACGGTGTAATAGACCGATGTCCTGAGGCTTTGACGAAAGTTCCGTTCACCAGAACAATCGAATCTTCAACAATCACCATGGTGCTTGAATCCAGCAACCTCCCCGCTATAAGGGCAATCCCATCGGGACCCGTCCAACAAGTAACCAGTGTGCAAGCCGCCAAACAAACGGTTGCCACCGAAGCGTAATTTGCTTTTTTCATCATGAAAATAGTTCTTCCAACACTAAATGACTCAAATCATCGACCAGAAAATCCGGCGAATGAGACGCCAACTCTTCGCGCCCAACCACTCCAGTGGAGACCGCTACCGAACGCACACCGTTGGCTTTTGCCGCATTCACATCATTCGGATGGTCGCCAACCAGCGCAACCGGTGTCCCTCGCTTCAACCATCCTTCAGCCCTCGCATTCTTCAGCGCAACACTAACCAATGCAGCCCGGTCTTTTCCCTGCCCCGCGAAGGCCCCAAACCGGAAATGCTGCCTCAATCCTGCCCTTTCCATTTTCCGCCATCCAATCAAAGGCAGGTTGCCGGTAACAAGACCGGCACGGGTGTCTGCCGCAGCCAATTTCGACAAAAATTTGCGAACCCCTGGGCAAACCTTTCTGCGCAAGT
The DNA here is from genome assembly GCA_025350695.1 of Acidobacteriota bacterium. Lineage (GTDB taxonomy): Bacteria > Acidobacteriota > Terriglobia > Bryobacterales > Bryobacteraceae > JANXSF01. The sequence goes on along the minus strand of JANXXI010000361.1, from coordinate 19,324 downwards.
CCGGGCAAGCCGCTTCATAATCAACCTCAGCCTCACGCATGATCGCAGGCATCGCTTTCGATACGACGCGTGCCGCCATTCCAGCATCGCGCAACATCAATGTCAGAATGTCACTATCCAACATTCCTTGCGTAGCTATATGATCGGTGCTGGTCTCAACTCCTGTCACGCGTCGCACAGCGGACACCAGCGCAGCCCTATGATGCGGACCTGCCCGGCGCAACAAGGTGCCGTCAATATCGAAAAGAATTACCGCCGAAGCATGCCGTGACTCGGTACCCACTAATCTATTACTATAGCGAGGTGAACCTTCGTCTCTGCTATCTATCCGTGATTCTTTTTTCGTGCTCCGCCCAATGGCCTCAAGCCGGGGGCCCCAACGGAAACTGGCAAACAACCGGCAAGCCGGCCGTCACCGAATGGAGTGTCGCGAGAAACCAGAATATCTTGTGGAAAACCGCTCTACCCAACGGTGGGCAAAGTGGCATTGCGGTTGGAAAAGACAAGCTCTTCCTAACCACGTTTAGCGATGGTGAAAAAGGGTTCAGCGCCAAAATCACAGGCCTCGCCGTTGACCGCAAGACCGGGAAACTCCTCTGGTCCGTGAATCTCGAAGGCGTCACCATGAGCCCGATGGCGTACAGCTATAGCGATTCCACTTCACCTACCCCAATCACCGACGGCAAGTACGTTTGGTTCACCAATTCAAGCGGCGAAATTGGATGCTGGACTGTCGACGGTAAGGAGCTTTGGCGTCACAAATGGACTCCCTGGGGCGAACCGTTCCCATTCAACAAGCAACACGAACCAATCCTCTACGGCAATTGGATATTGAACGTCGAACCACTGGACGGCAACCCAGCCGCCAGGCAAGGCTGGAACTATCTTCGGGCCCTGGACAAGCTGACCGGTAAAACCGCCTGGATCGCCGAGGATGGAACGACGACCTACACGACCTCCATGTTCGGCATGACAGCCGACGGCAAGCCCGCCGTGATGACCGGTCGCGGTGGATGGCACGATGTTCCCGAGCGCCCCGTCGGGCTTAGCTTGATGAGCTTGGCAAACGCCGGCGCCGGCAAGTCGCTGTGGCGATTCGTCGCCGGTGATGGCAACGAGGCGGCACCGACCTGGCAGACGCTATACATCCTGCACTGGAATGCTGAGGAAGCCTATTGGTTCCGCATGAACCCCGAAGAATCGCATCTTGTCATCAGTGCGAAAAGCGGTAAATTGCTTCGCGAGCAATCTCTAATCCGCAACGTCGATTACCGCCAGTGGAACCCCGGGACAAAGAAATACTTGACCCACTTGAATGTTAACCTGCGCGAGGTTCGCGATCTTTCACCGCGCAACAAGATGGACGACGACGAGGTGATTCGCGTTATGCCGGCGTGGCACTCGAACATCGTTGTGGGCAATTATCACTATTTCATGGCCAGCACCGCGCACCGCCGAAACCGAGTGGCCCCGAAGGGTAAGGCGGGCCCGTCGCACTGCTTGGCCCGCATCAACGTGAAGACAGGGAAGGTTGAGTACCTCGAAGTGCCCGTCACGGTGATCCGCAACCCAGGCATGCCCGATGAAAAGGTGTATGGTGTGGCGGTGAAGACGCAGACGATCAACAGCAAGGGAGTGGATGTGGCCACCGAAGAACGTTCCCGCATGGACGGTTGGGAGACACCAGCTTTCTGGGGAACGCCAACAGCTGTCAACGGCAAGATATTTTTCAACACGCAATTGGGCATCACTTACGTGGTGGATGCGGCCGCGAAGGTGTTCGACGAAAAGGCGCTGCTGGCGATCAATGATCTTGGCCCAAGCGGCGAAACGTGGAGCCTCAGTTCGGTAGCATATGGCGACGGGATTCTCTATCATCGGAGCTTGAAGGAATTGGTGGCGATTGGGAAATAGCAGCTAGGAAGTGAGATTAGCTGGGATTGAGAGGCAAGCCAGCAATTACATTACTACGCAGACGAATTAGTCCATAACGACAATCCAGCCGCAGTGGATATCTGCCTCGAATTTCTCCTGGGAGATTTCGAAGGGTTAGGGCATGGAAGACTCCGCCGCCCAAGCGACCAGGTCGGGAAATATTCGATATAGGTGTTGGAGCGCCCGACCCTAAATATCCTGGGCCTGGTCGGCGAGATTATCAGCCCAATCTCTGGCTATCCCTTGAGCCTATTCGGCTCCGGCCTCATCTTCGTCGGCAAGCAATACCATCAGCCGAACTGGCCCAACTGGAAGTTCGGCAGGGGCAATGGCGGAGTATTTTCCTTTCGGGGATACTGCGAAAAGCAAATTGCGGCCAGCCCTCTTATTGAGCGGAAAAGTAGGAGAAGTCCCAGAGGTTTACTCGACGCTGACATCATCATCGACCCCGGTTCAGAGCGCCATAGACCTACAAACTTGAAAGTAACATCGGCAATCAGGCTTCACAAACTCGCCACGTCGCATGTTTCCAATCTTGCTCGCTTAGGAAACATTGACGAGGTTTCTCTTTCCAACGTCAGAGCAAAACTGAGGATGTTTCTCAACGTAGAAGGGGACGCTCAACGAAATATTGCGGCGCATCGAATGCACTGACTCGTATCAAGACCAGCGGTCTAGGTAGCGGATCCCCCTACCCCCGGTCATACTCCGCATACAACTTCATCAGCTTCTTCAAATCCGCCACATCGGCCGGCAAAGTATTAACAAGCGGCGGTCGCACCGGCCCACCACGCAACCCGCTAATCATGTCCATCGCCGACTTCATCACTGACACTTCATAACCCTTCATCCGATCCCGTAGAGCGTATAACGGCCCTACATACTTCGCCATCAGCGCGTTCATCGTTTCCCGATCACCCTTCAATCCAGCCTCGGCAATCGCGAGTGACATCTTCGGTGAAATATTAGAAATGCTCGATGTGTAGGCTTGGCAACCAATCGCAAAATACCCCGGTGCGCAGTCGTCGCCAATCCCGCCAATCCAAGCCAACCGGTCCCCCACAGTCTGGATGATCCGTTGGTACTTGCGCATATCGCCTTGGCCGTCCTTCCACATTTTCAGATTCGGCGCCGCGTCGCACAACCTGCCAACCTGAGCTGCTGACATCGAAGCCCAATCCCGCGTATAGAAGCTCAGCGGCAAGCCGCACGAATCGTTGATCGCCTTAAAATACGCAATCATTCCTGCTTCCGGCGCGTTGATGTAGTAAGGAGGCATCACCAGCAACGCCGCCGCGCCCGCCTTCTCCATCTTCTTCGCCATCTGGCAGGCGATCGCCGTGTTGAACCCAACGCCAGCCACAATCGGCATTCGCTTCTTCACCGCCTTAACGGTGACCCGCACCACTTCAACCGATTCCTCAGGCGTCATCGAATACACTTCGCCCGTGCCACCCGTTGCCACCATCGCGCAGAAAGGATGTTTCGCCATCCAATCCACATTGGCTTCAAGACCAGCCAAATCCAGCGACAGATCATCTTTGAAAGGCGTCACAGGGAAGCCGAAAACACCATGAAATTGCTTTTTGGGATCAACCATTTTTCAAATACCTTTCGATAGGAAAATTACCAGCGCGGCAGAATGCGTTTCCAATTCGGATCCACGTGCTTCTGCATTTCAGCCTCGTCATCGCGCTTGCGGTACGGTAGTTTGTCATACCGTTCCCTGCCCCGCGCCACTTGATCGTAATCCAATTCCACACCCAGGCCGGGCTTATCTGGAATTACAACCGAACCTTCGTCGAACTTGATCCGGCCGCCAACCACCACTTCGTCGATTTCGGTTTGCCAAGGATAGTGAGTGTCGCAAGCGTAGGTCAATGCCGGACAAACCGCCGCCGCATGAGCCATTGTCATTAGACTCACGCCCAGGTGATTATTCGAATGCATCGACATACCCAGCCCCAACACTTCGCACAAATCGGAAAGCTTTTGTTGATTCCGAATGCCGCCCCAGTAGTGAGGATCGGAAAGTACGATCTGCACACCGTCGGTCCGCTTCGCTTCCGGCACGTGCGGAAAACACGTCGTAGCTACGTTCGATGCCAAAGGCGTGTCATTTCCTTCAGCCAACAACCGCCGCCGCACCTCAGCCATACCATCCATTCCCGCGCAAGGATCTTCCAAGTAGCCGCCGTCACAAAGCTCAGCCTTCAACTCGCGCCCTACACGAACGGATGTATCCACGCTCCAAGCGCAATTAGGGTCAATGCGCAAAGGAATCTTCGGCCCGAGTTCAACTCGCAAAGCCTTGATTGCCGCGATCTCCTCATCCGGAGGAACCACACCGCCCTTCAACTTCACTTCCTTAAATCCGTATTTCGCGATCATCTGTTTGCAGGAACGCACCACGGCGTCCGGCGTCATGATCTCGCCATACTCATCGTCCTTGCGAACGTCGGCGCCCATGCCTCCCGCGCCGGCGTGCTTATAGAACAGGTAAGCCGAAAACGGAACACGGTCGCGAACTTTGCCACCCACTAAATCGCAAAGAGGCCGGCCAAGAGCCTTGCCGATTGCATCCAGGCAAGCTACTTCAATGGCGGCAAAGGTGCGGGTATGTTGATCGAGAGGATTTTCACCAGGAACCAGCCAGGTTTGGCTACGCCCGCCTGCCGCATCGGCCTTATCCTGTTCGGCCTGCGCTGAAAGATACTGCCAGAAGCCCGCTAACTGAAAAGGATCCATTCCCACTACACGACTACGCACGGCCTCGATAGCCGCAAGCGGCCTATCTCCGCCATACGTCTCGCTGATTCCAGTGATGCCGTCCGTTGTTTTGATTTCAACGATGGTCCGCAGCGCATAAGGTGCGTGCAAACCATAGCTCGACCGCAGCGGACCATCGGCCACCGCGATCGGATGCAGCTTCAGTTCCGAGATCCGCATTGAATTAGATGAATAAACTATTTACGCATGCCCGCGTTAGGGCTCTTGAGCCGCTGTTGACGGCGCTTCCGCGAACTCCGCTTGGGTTTGCTAATGATGAATGTACCGCTGCCAACATATGTGGCTTGATAAAGCTTGTCTTCTGCCATGTCTATCCAGTTTACACCATTCTCACTATCGCTAGCTAAACCATGAACATGCCGCCGTTGATCTCAATCGTCTGACCGATAATATAGGCGGCCTTATCGCTCAACAGAAATTCGACACAATCGGCGATCTCTTCATTTGAGCCCAGTTTCCCGGCCGGAGTCATAGCCACTACTGAATCCAACATCTGTTGGGTCGAATACTTCTCGTGAAAATAATTGTCTACCGTGCCGGGCGAAACCGCATTCACCCGAATCCCGAGCGGCGCTAGTTCCTTTGCCATCCCCTTGGTCATGCAAGCCACGGCAGCTTTCGATGCGGCATAGATCGTCGCACCAGGTCCGCCACCGTTCCGCGCCGCAATCGAACTCAAATTAATAATATGGCCGATCTTCTTCTTCGCCATGGCCGGTACAACAGCTTGAGAAATAAAATAGACCGCCTTGGCGTTCAAGTTCATGACTTCATCAAAAGTCTCGATGGTGAACTCCGCCAGCTTCGCGCGTTTCACTAAATGGCCGGCGTTGTTGATCAATATGTCCACTTCTGGAGCAATGGAAGGCAGTGCGGTAATCAGGGCTCGAATTCCGGCGTCAGTGCCAAGGTTGGCCTGCACGAGTGCAGCGGCGCAACCAATTCCCTTCAAGTCAGCAGCAACTTCCTCGGCCCCCTGCTTGTAGCCGTTGTAATGCAATACAACCTTGGACGCCCCGTTGCGCGCCAACATTTTCGCCGTGGCAGCCCCAATTCCGCGCGAAGCTCCTGTTACTAAAGCCACTTTCCCTTGAATTGCTGAATTCACTCTATTCCTCCCAATTAATTCGGCTCAACCAGAATACCCTACCCGGCGCCCCCAACCATAGTAACGGTTATTCGTAGTCCAGTACTAAGGTAGAAAGCCATCATCCCGCATGTTTTCACTGAATAGTCCCGCAAGCAGATAGGGGCTATTCTGGAGCAGAATTAGCTGGAGAAAATTCAAATTTCTATGAAACGGTTCGCTTCTGTCTTTTCTGTCCTTGGCCTATTAACGGCTTCCGCCAATGCCATGATAGTCACCGATGTGTACATCAATGGCGTTCGATTAGTTTCCAATGCGGAATATGCGGCGGCGCTGCCTATCGACATCATAATTGGCAACACCGTCGGCAGCCCACTCCTTTTTAATTTCACACTGCAGTCAGATGCCATCCAGAATCCGTCCGAATCGACGCTCGGAGATTCTTTGTCGGTAGCCTTTGAGGCAGATCCCTTTAGTGGTCTTGCAGCCCCCGCTAACTTCAGCAGCATTACCTATTTCAATGGAGCGCTTCCCCAAATCCCGGGTTCGCTCAGCTTCACGAGAAACCTCGCCGGGCCTGGCACTTTCAACGGTTCGCTGAGCTTTCATATGAGCAATAGCGGAGCCGACTATTTCTCGTTCTTTACGAATTACGAGATCAATCCAATCTTCCGTTTCTCTGTAATCAACAGTCAGCCCGTTACCTCACCAGCAGCGCCGCCGTCCGGCCCGCCGCCCCCACCCGATCCTCCTCCTGGTCCCTCTTCAGGGTCAGCGCCGGCTCAAACGCCAGAACCTGGAACAATGGGGCTGGTAGTTGCCGGTGGATTAGCCATCGTATTCGCCAAAACCCGTAAGCGCTCAGCTTGATTTCACGACCCGCGCCGTCACGATAGCTTGGCCTACGTGGCGCTGCGTGTGCTCAGCAATATGGACCAATAGCCCAATCACCGTGGTAGGAAGTTGCTTTCGGCCAACACCACGGTGGTAGCTGATCGCCGATACATCCATGGTCCGCACCTCTTGCATTACCCGTTCGAACACACTGTCGATCTCCATCAGCAATTCCTCTAAGCCGGCTCCCGGCTCCATTTCCTCCCGTAAGAACGCCATCTGTTTTTCGCTCAATGCCTCAGCTAGGACGTAAGTATAAAGCCGGTCCACGCTTCCGGCAATGTGCCGTAGCTGGAATCCTATCGGCGCAAGTCCCTGCGGGCGCGCCCATAGGTCCGAATCTGAAACTCCGCTGGTCCAATGCCGCAGATCCTGCATTGCCTGTTCCAAAGAGAATAAAATGGGGCGAAGAACCGGATCGACGTCCTGATGCCCTCCGGTCAGCCACGGCTCTGTCATGGGTGCTGTCATACTGCACATTAGAACACTTTCGGGGGCCAGCTTTTCAGTTAACTCCTTAAGGGCGAAGATGTTGGCGGGAATCCCATTACCTGTGGTATTCTATTTGGAGTAGTATCGCCCACTTTTCCAAGGACATTTCAATGCCCAAAATGAAGACCCACAAAGGCGCGTCTAAACGGTTCAAAAAAACCGGCACTGGCAAAATCGTGCGCCGTCATGCTTTCGCTCGTCATATTCTGACGTCGAAATCTCGTTCCCGCAAGCGTAAGCTCGGGGGTTCGACGGTAATGGATGCAACCAACACGGACGCTGTCAAAGTGATGCTCCCTTACTAGATTTTAGTAAGCGCGGGTATCCGAACATAGTGCAACCGCGGCGCGAGGCACGTGCCCGGTTTGCCTAAGACTAGAAATAAACACCAATTGTAAGGAGCAAACGTGCCCAGAGTAAAACGAAGTACTAAAAGAGTCCACTACCGCAAAAAGACAATGGAGCGGGCCAAGGGATTCTTTCTCACAAAAAGCAAACTGAACCGCGCCGCCCAAGAAGCGGTAGAAAAAGCACTGAAGTATGGCTATGTTGGCCGCAAGCTCAAGAAACGCGAATTTCGCAGCTTGTGGATCGTCCGAATCGGCGCAGCCACCCGCAATGCCGGCCTGAGCTATTCCAAGTTCATGGACGGAATGAAGAAGGCAGGTATCGAACTGAACCGCAAGGTTCTAGCCGATCTAGCTGCTACCGACGAGGCTGCCTTCACGCAGCTCATTGATAAAGCCAAGACCGCGCTGGCCTAAACACCAATCAAATTAATCAAAACACATGGGGACAGCGTACTTTTCGGTATACTGTCCCCATAGTCTTTTTATCCCTATGGATTCCACCCCAGACAACGAAACCTTCCAGATTCTCGAAGAGAAAATACAGCAGACTGTCGCGTTAGTTCAAACCTTGCGCGAACAGAATGCAAACCTCACGGCGCAATTGAAGACAATAGCCGCATCCGCAGGGGTTACTTCCAAACAGAAGGAAGATTTTGAGGCAGCCCTAGCCAAGGCTCACAAGCAAACAGAACAAGCTAAGACCGAGGCCGAACAGGCGCGGGGCGAAGCCAAGAAGCTGCAAAAAGATGTTGACCAATTGCAGACCGAACGTAAGCAAGTCCGATCGAGAGTCGAAAAGATCCTGAACCAGATCGATCAACTGGCGGGGCAGTAAGCATGGCTGAACGCAAACAAGTCAAGGTCACCATCTATAACCAGCAGTACTCCATGTCCACCGAATCCGACACCTCCGAGGTGGAAGAACTGGCAGCCGTTGTAGATGAATTGATCCGCTCGATCGCCGCTCGCGCCGGCACCAGCGACTTGGGACGCATCGCAGTTCTGGCTTGTCTACACATGGCCGATCAACTGCGGACCGCCGAGCGCGAACTCACGGATACTCAAACGTCGGTCAATGCCCAACTCCACGAACTGACCCAATTGCTCGATCAGCTTTAGCTGCTGCGTCGTTCGTGAATTTCGGTTCACGCGCCGACCGAGCGTCGGCCTAACTATCATTGCTATTTCAGATGTGTTGCCGACCCCAGGTAAATCGAATTCAGCAGCAACTTAAAGGTCCCGAAGGGCTGCCCACGATGTTGCGGCCGGAAACCAAACAAGATCACTCTACCTTTGCCATAGCGCGCTTCGGCAAGCAAGCCTTTCCCAAGCACGGCTCGCTCGCCGGATATCCACCCGCTCGCTAACAATTTGGATTTCGCGTATCTAGCCACCATCGAAACATCACGGTCCCCATCTGTCAAATCGAAAGCCTCACCACCGCTTGAAAAAGCGATAGCCTCTTCTGGCATCCCGAATCCGATTGGATGCTTCGGGTCCACCGTAATCCGCAACAACGAACCCGGGGAGAGGAACGCCGCGCCGCCTCCTCCGCCTTCTTCGCCATCGCCAGCCGCCGCCGTGTTGCGTACGAGCGAATTTCGTACTCCAATAGGCATCATTTGTAACGGTAGCCCGGTCGCCGCGCCAAAGGTGATCAATGTTCCACCATTTTGTACAAACTCTTCCAGCGCCGCAGCCCCTTTTGCGCCGATGCCTCCGGTAAACTCAGGACGCTGCAACGACGGAGCCCGACGCGAACTGGAAGATGGCCCACCATCGGTGGCCCCAGCGCGAATGCCGTGGAGGATGGAATCGGCCGCTTGTGTAGCGAAAAGCACGGTGTCAAATCGCTCGCGCAATTTTCCATTCTGGAAATCCTCGTTGTGAATCAAGGTGTACGGGACCTTGTAGGTATCTAGCACCCATTGCGTCCACCCCAAATCCATGTTGGCCGTCCAAGGTTCATACATCGCCAACCGGGGCTTTTTCAGCTGGTAAGCAGCCTGCTTCAAATCAGTTACGATTTTGCCATCGGCAGCCCAACCAACATTCTTGCCGGCATCCAGCATTTCAGCCGTCGCCACGAATGACGAGTTTTCCCGATGATCCATTGATGCGGGTGAATCCAAGATCTTTACGTTCGGTTCCAGATCCGCCTTGAAAACATCTTCTATCCGATCGACTTGAACCCCCATCTGCATGCTTAGTGTCCAACCGGCAATATCGTACGGGCGTTTCACGCCGCCGCCCGATCCATCCCTAATCTCCGGATATTTCTGCGCCTCCATCAGATCAACTAGATAGCTGCGGAACGGCTGCCCTGTGCGCATCACATAAGTTCCAGCAGCATAACTTTTTGGGCCTGCTTGAAACTCTGCGCGGGCCCGCTCCACTTCAATTCCAGCCATCTGCAACCGCTTCAACATCTCAGTGGCGCTTGAATCATCCCATTGCTTCATGGGGACCACATAGGCGTAAGGCCCGCCACTCTTTCCCATTTCGATATTACGATTCGCCAAATCCCAGGCCTTAAACAGGAACTGCTCGCTGCGACTACTGGCCAAATCTAAAATGGCGAAATCCGCCGTCAGCATATACTCAATCGCATCGCGCAGAGTCCACTTTCCGCCCTTCCAAGGGTTCTGATAAAAGATAGACGGAACCTTGGTCGGAATCCCGTTTGCGAATCTCTCCGGCAATTCAGTCGCCGGATAATCGTGGGGAGTAGCGTACGAATACCCAGCCGTCTCGGTCAAGATTCCATGCATGTTATGAAACGCCGGCACGGAACGTAAACCACCATTCCACCACCCGTCGAATCCCCAATAGGACAAAACCCCAGGCTTGTTTTCGCGTGCAAAGCGCTCTTTCATCGTTGCCCCAATTTGATGAATGCCCTCCATCACCGCCGCCGGAATGTTCGGATTCAAGGGCTCGGCATATGGAGGTACAAAGATGCGAGCGGGAAACGGCGGCGCTTGATGTTGGTTATAGACAATCTGCGGAAACCAATCTTGGAACATCAGTTTGGTCACATTCCGCGTCTCCTGCAGATTCAACATGAACCAATCGCGATTGTTATCGTGCCCCGCATACTTCTGATATAGCTTGGTAAGATTCGCCCGCTCATAGGGTGTTCCCACATTCGATCGGTACCAATTCGCCACGTGGTCCAGTCCGTCCGGATTGATGACGGGAATCTGCATTAGAATCGTCTTGTCGCGGAAGCGTTTCACTTCGTCGGACTCATCCGTCAGCAGCCGGTAGGCCAAGTGAGGGGCCTGCTGTACCGGAGCAACTTCGGTGGCATGCAATCCCGAATCGATCCAAACGATGGCCTTCCCTTCCTTGGCCAGTTGCATCGCTTCCTGTCTGGTCGCGCGGCCCAACGCCAGTCTGCGGCTGATCTCTTTGTACCGGTCGAGCTTCGCCAAATTCTCCTTGTTTGAAATGAAAGCCACGTACATCGGCCTTCCTTCAGAACTGCGGCCGAACTCAATCAGCTTGATCCTGTCACTTTCCTTTGCAAGCTTCTGAAAATAGCTGGTGACCTGGGCATAGTCGGCCAATTTGTAATCGTCCCCAGGATCGAACCCAAAGTGTTCCTTCGGCGAGGGGACGGCAGCGGAGATAACAAGCACTAAGCTTGGCAGGAAAGTAGCAAGTCGAAAGACCATGTGAAACAATCTTACTATGGCCTTCGCATCAGACCTGACGTTTCGAGTTGGTTTAGTGCAAACTTCCTGCTCACTCGATCCGGCCGAAAACCTCCACAACGCGGTTGAAAAGACGCGTCAAGCCGCCGCACAGGGCGCTCAAATCATTTGCCTACAGGAGCTATTTCGCTCCCAATATTTTTGCCGTGAAGAAAACGCCGACCTCTTCGACCTGGCGGAAACCATCCCCGGCCCATCCACCGAAGCCTTGGCAAAAGTGGCCAAGGAATGTGATGTTGCGATCATCGCCAGCCTGTTTGAACGGCGCGCCCCAGGGCTCTATCACAACACCGCCGCTATCATCGACGCGGGTGGAGAACTGCTGGGTACCTACCGCAAGATGCATATTCCCGATGACCCGCTTTTCTTCGAGAAGTTTTATTTCACTCCTGGCGATATCGGCTTCCGCAATTTCGATACAAAGTTCGGCCGCATCGGCGTGCTGGTTTGTTGGGACCAATGGTATCCGGAGGCAGCTCGCATTTCGGCGATGGGCGGCGCAAATATTTTGTTTTACCCAACGGCCATCGGCTGGCATCCGGCAGAGAAGGCGCAATACGGCGCGGCGCAACTCAGTGCGTGGCAAACTATTCAGCGCTCTCATGCGATCGCAAACGGCATCTACGTCGCCGCCGTCAACCGCATCGGGTTTGAAGGCCCGCCGGAACGCGGGTTGGAATTTTGGGGGCATTCTTTTTTGTCCGACCCTTTTGGGCAACTCGTAGTAGAGGCTTCAAGTGATCGGGAAGAAATCCTCGTCGCCGAATGCGACGTGAAGCGGATGGACGAAGTGCGCCGGAACTGGCCCTTCCTTCGAGACCGTCGCATTGACGCATACCAGGACATCACGAAACGATGGATCGGATAACCGTCCCGAAATTGCGGATGCCCGCCGAGTGGGAACCGCATGAGGCTACGTGGATTGCTTGGCCTCACGAGAAATCCGATTGGCCGGGTAAGTTTGAACCCGTCAAGTGGGTCTATGGAGAAATTATCGCCCGCTTGGCGCGTGTTGAACGTGTGCGCATTGTCGTAGCCGATGCCTACAAGAAGAAGGAGGTGCGGCTCATCCTTGAGAAATGCCACGTCAACCTCGATGCCGTTGACCTATGGATCGCACCCACCGACCGCAGCTGGCTGCGCGACACATGCTCCATTTTCGTCAAGGACGACCACGGCAATCGCGTCGCCGTGGACTGGCATTTCAACGGTTGGGCTAAGTATGACAACTGGAAAAGCGACGACAACCTACCCACATTCGCGGCTAAGAAACTGAACATCCAACGTATCACGCCGAAAGTGAAAGGAAAGAAGTTCGTTCTGGAAGGCGGCAGCATCGACGTGAACGGACAAGGAGATCTGCTCACAACAGAAGAGTGTCTGCTGTCGCCGATACAGGCACGGAATCCCCATCTGAGTAAAGAAGAGATCGAAACTGGACTGAGCAAATATCTTGGCTGCACGAACATACTATGGCTGAATCGGGGCATCGCAGGCGATGATACGCACGGCCACATTGATGACCTGGCTAGGTTTACGGATGCCCAAACGGTTGTGATCGCCGCAGAGCCCGATAAGGCTGACGAAAACCACGAGCCGCTTAAAGAGAATCTGATGCGACTAAGGAAGATGAAAACAGCCCGGGGCGAGGCATTGAAGGTAGCAACGCTACCTATGCCCCGCCCGGTCTGGTTTGACAATCAACGCCTTCCGGCAAGCTACGTGAACTTCTACATTGCTAACCAGCTTGTGTTGGTCCCGGTCTTTAACGATCCCAACGACCGGATCGCCTTGAACACAATCTCGAAGTTATTTCCAAACCGCGAGATCTGCCCCATTTATTGTGGCGATCTGGTGTTGGGACTAGGTACGCTCCATTGTATGACGCAGCAAGAGATCTGCAAGTGATGCAGTTAACTAAAGCGATCTGAGGAAATTCACCAGATCTTGCTGCTGATCGGGCCTCAACAGGTTGAAATTCCGAACTACGCTACGCGCCTCAGAACCCGGACTATCATGTTGACGGATAGCGTCTACAACGTCACGCGACCGTCCATCATGCATTAGGAATAGCCGTTCACCGAGGCCCCAGAGCGGAGCTGTGCGCCATTCGTCCGGCTGCGCCGAGCCCTGAGAAACGCCGTCGGCGAGGCTTACGCCCATGCGATGAATCGCCAAGTCTGAATACAAATTTGCGGTCTGTTGGCTGAGGGACTTCGAGTAGACGTTGTCCGTCTTTAACGCGGGCGTGTGGCACATGGTGCATCCCGTCGTATCGAACAAAACCCGGCCACGATCAGTCGACGGATTACTGGCAGCGGGAGGCGGGCCGGCAAGGTAGCGCATGAAGAATGCGAACTTCTGCACATCGGCATATTCCCCGGTGCTCAGATCGGAATGATCTTCGGGTGATACCTTAGACATGCAAGCCTTCGCAGTCTCACGCTCGTTAGGAAAGAGTTCGTTAGTTACGCCAACTTCGACATTGTAGGCTTCGCCGGCGAAAATCAGGATTGACTTGTTCTGAGCCTTCCAGCCAAACCGGGTGATGGTCCCATCGTTGCCATTTGTATTAAAACGGCCCCCGATGCCTAGTGCGCCTCTGCGATTTGCGTTTGCGGCAAGATTTGTTCGCAAGGTATCTTCTGCTATGGATTCGATTAAGCCCAATCCAAAAGTGGGCGTTGGAATCCTAAGCGAAAGATTTTGAAATCGCGAGAAGTCCTCCTGCTGAATGTTGCAGCCAACCGGCGTATCGGACCGGCCTGAGATGACGAATAAATTGTGCACGCCGCCATCGGGAGACCCATCTGGATTCTGTTTGAACCGCACGGCAAATGCGGGGCCATCGGGCCGTATGAATAGCGGAATTCTGTTAATGGCGCCCAACTTGTGAGCCACCGGAATCTGAGGGTTTTGAGCCGGACTCGTTCCCCCTACCGCCGGTTGCGAGTGGCAGCCCTTGCAGCTATCAAGGTTAAAGCGAGGACCAAGCCCGTTAAGGACTTCATCTGTTTCACTAAAGGCATGAAACCCTTGCTGAAAATACTGCAACTCCCCGGCGGTCATCCCGGCCAACGGCTTTCCCGACTGGGTGGGTCCGGTTCTTGGTCCAGGATCGCGCGGCCCTGGACCGGGTGGCTGACTGTACAGCGAAACCGCAATACTGCTGGCCATTGCAAAAGAAATAATCTGCTTCATCTTGGGTCCTCTTTTCCTATCGAGTCATTCATAGCGTCGATTCAGTGCGGCGCTTTGTGATTCAATTTGACCAGAGCATTGTTAGTGAACCGTTCACAAGAGCGGCTTATTTGTAAGCGTTCTGTAAAGGTGACCGGTAGTACGTATTAATTCCCTTGAATCTTTTTTCGCGAGTTACCGTTAAGATGATCAATCGTTGCGGTAGCGAAAAAAGATGTCAGTTTCCGTCCGTCCCCGTTTTTCCATTGGCCTAGAGGGAATAGCCTGAGTCGATGACCAAATCCGTCCCGGTAATGCCGGCGGCATCGTCGGAACAGAGGAATAATACGGCTTTGGCAATTTCTTCCGGGAAGGCCATGCGATGCAGGGCGGGAACATTTGGATCGATGCCGCCGAGAGCGGCCCAGGCGGCGTCTTCATTGCCGTGTTTGGTGACTAGGTCCTGAAAGAAATCCATGGTCTTCCAAAGGGGAGTGGCTACTCCAGCCGGTGAAACCGTGTTGACGCGAATGTTCCGCGGTTTAAGTTCCACGGCGGCGCATTTAGCAAACATGCGGAGTGCGGCCTTGCTGGTTGAGTACGCGCTGGCTCCTGGGGCGACCTTGATTCCCGAAGCGGAACCGATTAGGACGATGCTACCGCCTGTATCCATCTTTTCCGAAGCGTGCCGCACGGCGAGGAAGGCTCCGTCCAGGTTGACGGCCATGACGCGACGCCAGTCTGTCAGGGTCATGCTCTTAAGCGGCGCGGCATGGGAGATTCCGGCGCTGGCTATTAGCATGTCGACTTTTTCGATGCCTGAGAACAAGGCGATCCAATTGGCTTCGTTTGTCACATCGAGTTCGGCGGTTACGACAGTGGGGTGATTGCCCCAAGTGGCCTCAAGCAATTTTCCGTTTATGTCGGCCGCGATAACCCTTGCGCCTTGGGCGGCGAGTTCACGCGCGACGGCTGCGCCGATGCCAGAGGCCGTTCCGGTGACCAATGCAGTTTTGCCGGAGAATTTCATTCGCTGGACGTTTGGTTGCGGGCGGCTGTTGTGGCTAGTTCGTCGCAACGGTTGTTATCGGCATGTGAGGCGTGGCCCTTCGTCCAACTCCAAGTGGTCTGGTGCCGTTGGGTCTCGAATTCGAGTTCAAGCCATAAATCTTTGTTCACTACCGGCGCTTTGCTGGCCGTGACCCAACCTTTCTTTTTCCAACCGTGGATCCACTCGGTGATGCCCTTCATAACATATTGCGAATCGGTGGTGACGTTTACCTCGCACTTTTCCTTGAGCATCTCCAGCCCCTTGATGGCCGCCATCAGTTCCATACGATTATTGGTGGTGTGCTTTTCGGAACCCCACAATTCCTTGCTGTGTTCCCCAAAACGAATGACACACGCCCAGCCGCCTGGGCCCGGGTTGCCGATGCAGGCTCCGTCTGTAATCAGTTGAACTTTTTTCACGCCGCAGCTAGCTCCGCATGGAAGAATTCATCGACGATTTCGCGGATGCGGCCGGATTCCTTGGCCTGATAAATCTGCGTCCGCAGTTTACTGCCGTTGCGCACACCGTGTGAAAAGTATGTGGCGAACTGTTTCATTTTTCCGGTGGCTTCGGGCGTTCCTTCTTCCACCAACATTCTGTAATAAGTGCTCATGATTTGATATCGGTCTTCTTCGGTCGGCTGGAAATAGTCGCCGGTCTCCACGTACTCTTGAATCTGGCGGAAGATCCACGGGTTTGAGGCGGCGGCGCGGCCAATCATGACCGCATCGCAACCGGTTTCCTCAACCATGCGGACGGCGTCTTCGGGAATCACGATGTCGCCATTACCGATGACGGGAATTTTCACGGCTTGTTTGATGGCCGTGATGCGAGTCCAATCGGCGCGACCGCTGTAGCCTTGTTCACGAGTGCGCGGATGCAGGGCTACGGCTTGCAGGCCTTCTTCCTGGGCGATCCGTGCCATTTCCACCATCACCAATTCCTGATCGTTCCATCCGGCGCGGAACTTGATCGTCAGCGGAATAGTGAGAACGCGTCGGCAGGCGGCAACGAGATCGCGAACAAGGACGAGGTCGCGCAGGCAGCCTGAACCTCCATTGCAGCGGACGACCTTTTTGACAGGGCATCCAAAATTGATATCGACGGCGTCGAAGCCGAGGTCCTGGCAGATACGCGCGGCCTCGGACATAACTTCGGGTTCGGCTCCGAATAGCTGGGAGGAGATGGGGTGCTCTTCGGGCTCAAAGCTGAGGTAGTTGAAGCGCTGGGCTTTGCGTGAATCGCGGCGACCGCCATCGGTTCCGACCACGCCGTGCGAGCTGGTGAACTCGGTCATCATGAGGCCGCAGCCGCCTTGGGCGCGGATTAGGCGACGGAATACGGTATCCGTGACGCCAGCCATGGGCGCGAGTACAGTGGCCGGCGCGATCTTGATCGGCCCGACGTTGAATGTTTCAGGAAACGAAATATTTGCCCCCATACTTCTATTTTACCGTTAGATGAAACTGTAGGGGCTGACTTGGAAAAACTCGGCAAGTTTGTAGGCGGCATCCTTGCTGATGGGGCGGTGGCCGGACAGGATTTGGCTGATGTACGACTTGTTGCCGAGGACGGGGACAAGATCGACTTGGCGGAGACCGCGTTCTTCGATCATGTATTTTAGGACGCCGGCGGGGGACCGTTCGGGGTCTGGGGCGATTTCGTCTTCGTATTGCATGATGAGCGCCGAGAGGGTTTCGATGAAACGCTCCATTGCGGGAGATTGCTTGGTCTCGTTGGCGGCGAGAGTTTCGAGTAGGACAGTCAGTTCCGCGAGTTCCTTGCGATTGCGGGGCTTGGCGGGTTGATGGGTCACCAGTAGTTCGACGTAACCGGCATCGGCGATCATGATTTCCAACCTCCTTGGTCGTATTGGCCGTGGCTAAGCAGCGCTTTGAAGTAAAACGTTTTCCGCAAAAAAGATACCGAGCAAATCAGCCTGTAAGAGCCTAAGTTGAAAACGACCCTTTCCCCGACCCAGTCGGCTGAGGGAACACGCCTTGCAATTCGACCATGGCGCCGAAGTCGTTTCTGGAAGCAAGTTCATACCATCGGGCCACTTTCTCAATGAGCCCTGCATTTCTTGTGTTGCGTGAAGCTTGGAACAGATTCGGCTTGCTGATCACGTTGGCTTCTCCAGTTTAGCAAACGCTTAACTTGGAGCCAAATGTTATTCACCCGAGGTGAAGTTTCATTGCGCGTTTCGCTTTAAACACACTGCTGCCGCACACACGGTTCGTGCTTCGAAAATGAAACCAGCAAAACTGACGGCCCTTCGCCTGTTGAGACCGCCCACCCAGACGGTTTTACCTGATTTACAGGCTTGCCTCCATGGTCACCAACCAAAGAGTCAACACAAGTTTTCCGCGCGATCAGTCCTGCTGATTTGTTTCTTATAGCTGTCCGAATCGATCCGGTAGCTGGCTCCCTTTTTGAGAGGGAGCACTTTAAGGAGAGCATCCTGGCCAGGAGTTTATCTCTCTGGTTAAAAGGTAGCAGGCGGAGTCAAGAAGTTGGAATTTGGTTTCACGTTAAGTTGGTGAATTGTATAGCGTTAAAATGTTTTTCAAGGTCGGGAACGCAACGCGGTTTGCCCGGCTCTTCGTCAGTCCCCAAAATGTCCCCTTCAGTCGATCCTCGGGAAATTTCGATTATTTACAAAACGCTGTGCGTTTAGGTGATATGTTTTTTGACTAAAAATCACATTATATACACAGCCGTCTTCTGAGTTAACGCTGTTTCGCTAGAAGCGATGTTGGTGCTGTAAGACCCGTAGGTCCTGTAAAGGAGCAAATTATGAATGCTGTCCAACTTGTTTTTATCACTTCGGTTCTTACAGTAACCGCCGGTGCCGCTGATTTTGCCATTTTTCCCTCCTCGGTGGAACGAGGAAGAAGTCTGATTGTCAAGATTACGGACGCCAAGTGCAAATTGACGGGCGCACAACTCCCTGGCCAGATTACCGGCGTGACTCTGACAAAATTAGGAGAGATGTCTGATGGCTGTGGAGCGACTTGGATGATTGCCACCACGGTCGAAGCTGCTTTCGGCAAGCTAGTATTTTCGATCGTCGTTCCAAAAAATAAGGACAAACCGTCCGAAACGGAACTGGCGGGAACAGTCGAGTTGGAGATTACGGCGGTACTCCCAGAACCGATCCCTCCCGGGCTCAAGCCGCAAGTGGACATATCGTGGAAAGTGCTACCCTATACCGCAGTCGCCGATTCCTACGGCCGGAAGGTAGCGGCCCAGTACTTTGCCATTGCCATCGGCATCGGCAATAATTCTTCATACGCCATACAGCTTTCCAATATTGCCTTCGATCTAAACGACCCAAAATCGAACGGAAAATACACGCGGGCACCGTCGAACAATGACCCTTATCACATCACCCGCGGAACTATCGAACGGGAACGGGAAACTGGAGCCCGGGCGATCATCTTGAATTCGCTGGCCGCAGGCGCCGGAATCTATGCCAGCATGGGCGGGTTCTTCGTTGGCGCCGCAGGGTTGAGAAACGCGAAAGGGACCTATTCAGTGTTCTTAGTTAGGCATGACAAACCCATTCATCGCCGGAATATCTGGGTTAATCCCGGACAAGACTATACGTCACCTCATCGGTATCGATACCCGCGCCATGCGAAGCAACATGCTGTTGGCCAATAACCGTCAAGAGGAGATTTTGACATTTATCAGCCGTGAATTGGTCGAGGCTAAAATTGGGCTGCCATCGTCCTCCAAAGGAAGAGACAAAGATCTCAGAACAATGGCCAGCCCGCCCTCCGCAGGATCAACGCAAAGCGGCAACGAAGACGGCATCTTCAAG
>JANXXI010000340.1 GCA_025350695.1 Acidobacteriota bacterium | reverse complement strand
CTGCGGAATCCTCGCGAACTGGCGCAAGCGCCTGCGAACTGGATGCCTTGGAATTACCGCGAGAATCTTCTTCAGACGTCCGATATTGCCGCCTGAATGGCAAATTCATGTCGGTTACGCATGCTTGCCGCAACCTCACAGTGTTGTTAGCCGGGTCGGGATCGAAGGTGCCATTGCAGGGAACTGGCGGCAATCCCGCCGAATTGAAGACTCCCCCCACCGGACAGGACCCCGAATTGATCCTAACTACCGTAGTCAATCCTGTGCTTGGGGAAACGACTGAGGGGTCGACCCGGACAAAGAACGTTAGCGTTCCGAACGATAGAGGAAGTCGGCCATCCGCAAGTGCAGGCATATTACCTTGAGGACGGCAATAAATCGTTTGCAACCCAGCAGAAGTGACGACGATACAAGTCAAGTTGACACTAGGGGGCGAAGGTCTTGTCGCTTGAATCGTGAAAGTGAATGGGGAGGCGGGGGGTTGAACTGCTGGCACAAATACCCCGCCTGTGGCCAATGCCCCGACGAATTGCGTCTGAGCCGGTAGGCTTGCCACCAGCATCACATTATCCGAATCTCCCATATTTGCGAACGGCACGTCATAGCGAAGATATCCACCAATCCCGACCTTCCCATTGGAAAGCGCCACCGGGGGCAATGGGCCAGCCCCGTCTGGATCGACCACCGGGGTCTGAGTGAGGGTGACACTCAGATCCGCCAAAACAACAGTTTCGGCACTGTTGTTGGAGGAGTTGGGATCCGCGGTGCCCGCGCAGGCGACTGGAGGCACCCCCCCCGAAGTGAAAATTCCCCCTGCGGGACAGGCTCCTGAAAAGATGGCAACGCGCATATACGCAACTTTGTCAGGTGAAGCTGAGGCGTCAATTGGGGATTCCGGCGAAGAAAGTTAGGCTGCCGGACGATAGAGGAAGTCGGCCGTCCGCAAGTGCAGGCGTATTACCTTGAGGACGACAGTAAATGGTTTGCAGCCCAGCAGAAGTTACGACGATACAGGTCAAGTTGACATCAGGGTTCGCAGGTCTCGTCGCTTGTATCGTGAACGTGAATGGGGAGGCGGGCGGTTGAGTTGCCGGCACAAATACCCCGCCCGTAGCCAGTGCCCCGCTTCACCCCCTCCGAATTCCAGACCCAAATCTAATTCTATTCTGTTTGTGGTGTCACCCAATAAATAGAAGTGTTCACGGCGCCGTAAACATGCGTCCAACTCCTAGCGGCTTTCGCGCCGAACTGCGTCCAAACGCTCGGGTACTTAGAAACGGTTCGAAGCAGAATCCCCTATTGTCATAGGGGGCTAGTTGAAGCCATTGCCAAGGCTCTACAATGTACAAACTCCAGTCCCTGTATCAGCATTGGTTGCGCTGCTCTCAAAAGGCGGAACCGCCGGTTGCCAGACATCACAACCGCGCTGGTGATTTTCTGCGCCGTCTGAGCCCGACCATTTATACTTGAAAAAGTTAAACGAATTGGATTTTGCCGCCCGCTTAGGAGCTTATGGCCGTACTGATTGACGCGATTAATGTTAAGAAAAAGACTTTGTTCGAGCTGGACAACACGCCGTACTCCTGCCTGGACTGGGAGGTGAGCACGCCCACTGCTCGTGGCGGCCAGACCTTGGTGCGCCTGAAGATTCGCAACCTTCTCACCAATGCCGTCTTTGAGAAGACGTTCAAGGCGGGGGAGAAATTCAAGGAGCCGGATCTGCAGATGGTCCCGGCCTCATACCTATATAGCGATGGCGATGGGTATCACTTCCTGGACCAGAACAGTTTTGAGACCCTCACGCTCTCCGACGAGGTCATCGGCGATTCGATGGAAGTGCTGGTTGAGGGCACTCTGATCGAAATGATGAAGTACAACGGGAATCCCATCGGCCTGCAACTTCCGACATTTGTGGAACTCGAAGTTACGGAAACTGAGCCGGGTATGCGCGGCGACTCGTCAAGCGGCAGCGGCACTAAACCCGCGACGCTCGAAACGGGTCTCCAAATCAAGGTTCCGCTGTTTATCAAGGTGGGTGAAAAAGTGAAGGTCTCGACGGAGACGCGGACGTTCTCCAGCCGGGCCTGAGGTATTCGGGGTCTTTCGTGATCCTTGGCTTGTGATAGCGCCAGTGCTATCATTTCATTGAATTTGCCGCCAGTAATCGTCGTCGATACTAATGTACTGATCGGAGCGTTGCTCGGTGGTGACGGGGCGAACCGGCGGATCCTACGAGCCTGCTTCGAACGCAGGCTGCTTCCGATTATCGGGCAATGGCTGTATTGTGAATATGAGGACGTGATGGGCCGCTCAAACCTATTCTCGAAATGCCCGTTGAACGCATCGGAGAAAGCGCGATTGCTGGACGATTTCCTTAGCGTCTGTTCCTGGGTTCACATCTATTTCGGATGGCGTCGGAACTTGAGGGACGAGGCAGACAACCATATTGTGGAATTGGCCGTTGCGGGTGATGCCCAAGCAGTAGTAACAAATAACGTGAGCGATTTCAGATCCGCTGAGTTAAACTTTCCGGGAATTCTCATACTTACGCCCAAGGAGGCCGGAAGCCAGCTACTATGAGCACTCTCACGATCCGGATTCCGGACGAAAAACACGAACGTCTCCGCGTATTGGCTAAAGGCCAAGGAGTCGTTGGTTGATGAGCTCGCCACGGTGGCGTTGGCCCAGCACGATGCCGAAATCCGGTTTCGTATCCGGGCGGGGAAAGGGAGCGCCAAGCACGGCATCGCCATGCTTGATAAGTTAGACGCCGCTTTCAAGAAGTAGCTGCTAGAGCGAAACGATAACCCGCAAGAAAGTCGCGGGAATTACCGTGGCCCCACTGGCGCCCTGGTTTTGTGAATTCGCCATTTCCACAAGTTGGTTGTGCAACTCGTCCACCTTTCCATTCTTTTCAGCCGCCTCAAAGGCATTCATCGTGGGCCCGTAAAAATGCCGGAAGGATTGAATGAACTCCGCGGGACTATTGCCGGTCGGCCGAAAGTAGAACGTGTCCTTCACCATGGAGATTTTCTCAGCGGGCACGCCAGCCTGGCCAAATCGTTCGATCACTTGAGCATCGACGCCCCAGAGCATTGGACTGACAAAGCCTTCCGGGGGAGGGGGTGTGAATGCCGAGCTGATTTTCAGAACTTGCGACACGAAGGTTGGATCGTTTGGAATCCAGTTGCCCATGACAATGCGACCGCCGGGTTTGGTCACCCGCACCATCTCCTTGGCGACGTCGAACGGATTGGGGGCAAACATGGCTCCGAACACGGAGAGGGTCAGATCAAAGGTTTGGTCGCTGACCGCTTCGAGGTTGCACGCATCGCCTTCCTGGAATTTTAAGTTGTTCAGCCCGGCGGCGGCTGCTCGCCTGTTTCCGGCTTCCACCAAATTACTTGCGATATCGATGCCGGTGACGTCAGCGCCAGCAACCGCGAGAGGAAGGGCCGTAGTGCCATCTCCGCAGCCGAGATCCAAAGCCCGCAGTGGAGGAATAATCCCAAGCGACTTAATCAGGGCTTCTCCAGATTCACGCATGGAAGCAGCAATTTTGGTGAAATCGCCTTTTTCCCACAACATTTTATTTGGATTCATTTACTATTCCTTTGCCGGTTGTTTCGGTTGGCGGAGAGGCCCGCGTTGGGCTTAATTCTTGGTGGATGCGGGTTCCGAGGATTCTCATTGTCGCATGTGGGTCCTCCTAATACAAGCTGCGATTTCGAGCTTACAAAATAGGCCCGGGACCACTGATTCGTTATGGTTACCAACGATCTGGATTCCCTCAACTCCAGGCCCAAACTCGGGCGGCTGGCCTCAGTGAAATTTTGATGCGTGGCGAACCGTTGACGCCGGGGTGCGACCTTGGCGGCTGGAAGGGACGTATTGCCGTACTAAAGTTGTCTACCCAATTCGCCGATCAAGGATACATGACTTCACCAGAACGGGCTAAGGCGTTTGCCCAAGGTTCAGCTAGACTAGCGCTTACGATACTGCCACTTGCTGTAGCTGCGGCAGGTGTCGCTCACGGAACAACAATTGTTCCCACTTTCAACGTTACTTCGGCAAGCTGCCCAGGGGGCACCGTTAGTAACCTACCTATTAACCTTCAAACAGGGATCAAACTGTTTACTGGAACCAGTTGTAGTCTGCCTGTTAACGCTGGCGTACTTGCTGAAGGCATCCCTGGAGCTAATGGGGCTTTGGTTCTTTCGGCGAGCGGAACGGGCAGCGGAATAATTCCCGTTTCCAGCATTCCAATAAATGTTATTTTTACCCCAACTTTTACGGGTTCAGGAACTATTGACTACAGTTTTGTATTAGACCTCAACGGCTCCACCAACGCGCCGCAATTGAGTGGCGCGGTCGCTAGTGGAACCGAGGTAAATCAGAGTTTCAATTTCAATATAGGATCGAATGTGACCCTTTCAACGTGGTCGGTTTCGTTGACAATAGCGTCGACCGACGGGAATAGCGGCACTTTAGGACTCACGGTTCCTCAGAACTCGATCGATATCAATGCTCCCTCGGCGGCCACTCCGGAACCGTCGTCATTATTTCTTTTCACTCCTGCAGCAGGTCTCATGTTTTTGCGCCGCCGAAGGCGCTAGACAATGGCCGCGCGATCCAGCACCCACGGGCGCCGCGCGGTCATTGTTCCGCGGTATGGCGGTTTCTTCGCCAAGCCGTCCGTCAACTCAACCCAGTCAATCAATCCATGCGATCAACCCAGGCCGGCCAGCTTCCAAGGTTTTCGGTACTTCCGCGTCAACAGATGGGAAGCTTTGGTGGGCCCAACAATTTTCTCGCGTTGGTCATCCCAACTAATTCGCTCGCCACTGCGAAATGCCACGTTGCCTAGCAATCCGCCCTTGGTCAACTTGAAGCCATATTCAAAGTTACAGGACGCTTCCTTGCGCGATTTGATTCCATCGAGGAACTCCCTGATGTGTCCAGGGGAATCAGGAATGCTCTGCGGA
Organism: Acidobacteriota bacterium; assembly: GCA_025350695.1. GTDB lineage: Bacteria > Acidobacteriota > Terriglobia > Bryobacterales > Bryobacteraceae > JANXSF01. The sequence goes on along the minus strand of JANXXI010000340.1, from coordinate 9,635 downwards.
GGACGCGTGAAGTTTTCCTCTTTCTTACCTTTCACCCATAATTCGTGCGACCTGTAGTTGGTAACCAACGTTGCATCGGTCCCCTCGAAAATGACGCTACTTCCCATGTGCTCGTAACCGGGCCTGCCTCTTGGATGCAGCGTCCAGGTCAGCACCACGCCGGGATACTCGTAGAGCACCTCCATCGTCTCGGGCGTCTCGGCGTTATCGTCGGTCAGCCAGCGCCCACCGGATGCAGAAATCGTTTTCGGAGCCTGTAAATCCAGCGCCCAGTAAGCGACGTCGGCATAGTGGCACCAAAAATCGATGAACATGCCTCCGGAATAATCCCAAAAATAGCGGAAGGTGAAGTGGGAACGGTTCGGGTTATACCCTCGTTTGGGTGCGGGGCCAAGCCAGAAATCGTAATCCAATTCCTTCGGCGGAGCGGCGTCCGCGGGCTTGCCGAGATCCTTTTCATTGCTGGCGAGGGAACAGTAGACGCGATCCACTTTACCCAGCATTCCCGATTTCACAATCTCCACCACGCGCCGGTAGTTCGGCAAATCGTTATGGATATGGTTGCCCATCTGCGTGATGCGGCCATGCTTTTTCGCTGCGTTTGCCATCGCGCGGCCTTCGGCCACCGAATAGGCGAGCGGCTTTTCGCAGAAGACATCCTTTCCTGCCTGGCAAGCCATCACCGCCGGCAGGGCGTGCCAATGATCGGGCGTGGCCACCATCACTGCGTCGACATCCTTGCGCTCCAGCACCTTTCTAAAATCGCTGTAAAGTTCGGGTTTCGCGCCTTGTTTCTTTTCGACGATCTCCGCGGCCTTGGCCAGGTGCGTTTGGTCCACGTCACACAACGCCACTGCGGTAACGTCGTCGTGCTTTAGGAATCCATTGAGACGCCCAGTCCCCATTCCGCCCAGGCCGATGAAGGCCACTCGAATCTTTTCACTCGCCGGAAGTCCACCATAGGCCCTGTTTTGGGCCGCGGTTAAACCCATGCCGGCCATCTGAACAAAGCCGCGTCTTGTTTGTGCCATACTTCTTCCTTACCCCCTAAAATCATAATCCTAAATTCTCACTGGAGGTGAAGTTTGGATCAAGAAGTTGTTAACGGTCTGGTTACGCGAGGCACAGAGATCGGGATAAGCCTGCTGAAAGGGGCCGCCGTTTTCGTGGTTGGCCGTTGGGCGATCAAGTTCGCGATGAACTTGATGTCGAACCAGATGCAGCAGCGCAAGATGGACGCTACGATCATCGGCTATGCGGTAAACACCATCACCGTCGCACTGAATATAGTTCTGGCAATCGTGTTGCTGGGAGTGTTCGGCATTGAGACAACTTCGTTTGCCGCGTTCATTGCCGCAGCCGGCTTCGCCATTGGCGCCGCGTGGGGTGGATTGCTGGGCAACCTTGCCGCCGGCGCCTTTCTCATCGTGCTGCGGCCGTTCAAGACTGGCGACATGATTTCCGCCGGCGGGGTTACGGGCAAAGTTGTGGAAATTGGGCTATTCGTAACCACCTACTTGACACCCGATAATGTGATCACCTTCGTTGGGAATTCAAAAATACTAGGGTCGACTGTGAAGAACTATTCGGCCAGCGACTCACGGCGCGTGGAGATGATGGGCACGCTCCATCATTCGGACAATGTTGAAGCCACTATGGCGGAAGTTCGCGCTCGACTATTGAAGATTCCGAATGTGCTGACCGATCCGGCGCCAGAGGTGAATATTCACGCCTTCAGCGAATGGCATCTTACACTGGCCATTCGCCCTTACACTCATAGCGACCATTACTTTCAAGTACAGTTCGACACGGCCGCCGCCATGCGCGGGCTGTTGGTGGGCGTAAGGCCGCACGGCCATGGCTTCCATGCCGATGGCGAAGAAGGCGAAGAGTCGGAAGGCGCTGAGGGTGGCGAAGAGGAAGAAGAATAGTGACTACAGCGCCATATCGTCCCGGTCTTCGTTACGAATCCGAACCGCCGTGCCGACGTCGTAGATAAAGATTTTGCCGTCACCAATTTTGCCCGTGCGGGCGGCGGCGACGATTGCCTTGGTGATTTCGTCCACCCGTTCGCTGGGCACAATCATTTCCATTTTAACTTTGGCGATCAGGTCGACTTGATATTCGCGGCCGCGGTAGACTTCCTTGTGCCCCTTTTGACGCCCATGGCCACGCACTTCGGTGATGGTCATGCCGTCTACTCCAATTGTCTTGAGCGCGTTCTTCACTTCTTCCAGTTTGAACGGCTGAATAATAGCCTCGATTTTCTTCATGGCGAGTTACGATTTAAGGCTACACGATTTTGACGCCGTATGGGGAACCTTTGACTAAGCCAGGAATACGCGCCAGCTTAAAACGGTCAACGTGTGGGTCACCATGGCTGCCCGCACGCTGTTGGTGGCGGCGAACGCACGCCCGTAAAACCAACCAGCCGCAGTGGCCAGTAACGCCATTTTCCAATTGTCCCAGTGTGGCCATTTTCTAATGAAGCCCAAATGTAATAGGCCGAACAGTATGCTGGTGACAGCCATCCCCAACGCAGGCGAACCTAACGTTCGTTGCATCATCGGCTGCAGAAGCCCTCGGACTATGAGTTCCTCGCGCAACGAGACTAGAATGTGAATGCCTGCCGCTGTAGCTACTATCTTGAGCAAGGTTTCGGAGGGAGAACCAAGTGTGCGGATCGTGGCGAACTTAGTAAGATAAACCAGAACACCGGCAATAGGCAGGAAGAACAGGAACTCACGAATTCCTATCCGGAATTCCTTCCACGTGGGAATAAATCCGTAGGCGCAAGGTAACTGGCGGATACACAGCAGAGAGATGCCGGTGGTCCTCGCGAGCATAAGATCACCAAGAATTCTTTCGGGCAGCTTCGGTGCGGCAGGCAGATAAATCAACGCAAAGCGGTCCGACAGGATAATCACCATAAGTGCTGCTGAAAGTACGGCGTCCGCTAGATCGGAATGAGGCAAGACCACGTAATAGTAACTGCACGGAAATGCGATAGCTAGCAGCCAAGCGAGGGAGATCCATGAGAATGTTCCTGAACCAATCGCGTAAATAAAGTAAGGAATCAGCGCGGTGACAAACAATGCCGCCGCGATCATTGGCGAAGAAAACCCTTTGATTCGTTCCCGAATTGCTTCCAATCCATGCGCCAGGAATAGAAACGCTTCCACCAGCAACGCCGGCAACAATGCGCGCGTCACGACGTCGGGATAATGTTGGCGTTGCGCATAAGCGTATCCGCCCAACCCCAGCAGACAAACTAGAAGGAAGAGTGAAACCCAGAGGGGCGCGAGCGTTCGTTTCGACGACACTTTATCCAGTCTACAAGCGCGCGTTGGTGCGGCGCGATTTTTCCTCGCCCCGCAACCAAACAAACAGAGGAGCATGCGGCGAAGGGGCGGGCCAGGGCAAGGCCACTTTTACCGATTGCTTGCCGCCGGCATCGGGAGTCGGCAACTGTGTGACAGGCACGGGCTGACGCTCATCCCAGCCGGTTTTCTCCATGCGCTCAAGCTCCATCCCCCATAGCGTGCCGGCATGCCGTAGCCTCAGTAGTTAAAGATGGCGGGCGCGCAACGGGTGGAGTCAATCGCTTATGGACAAGGCAATTTCTGGCGGTGGCGCAAATCGCCCTCTCCGCACTGTTGCTGGGTGGCGTTGGTTTGCTGGCGAAAAGTTTCTTCCTGATGAACAGTACGCCCCTAGGCTTCAATAAGGAGAACATAACTACAGTACAGATCAGTTTCACTTGGGACACCAGCGCCACCAAGTTACATGATTTCTATAGTCAGGCAGTTGAAAAGTTCTCCAACATACCGGGCGTAACCTCGGTAGGTTTGGTGGATCAATTCCCCTTGCAGGGCGGATCGCAAAGCGGCCGTAAGTTCGTGGTGGAAGGAATAACATTTCCACCGGATTTAGAGGAGCAGGGAGTTTCCAATCGCGGTGTCAGCCCAGGCTACTTTTCCACGCTGGCAATCCCAATCAAAGCTGGCCGTGTACTTACGGAAAGAGCTTCCGAGGATGCTCCGAGGGAGGTGATGGTGAATGAAACCTTAGCCAGGAAATACTTCCCTGATGAACAAGCCGTTGGTCATAGGCTCTCGTTCGAACTGAAACCACGGCCGGACAAGCCACGCCTTTGGTATCAAATCGTGGGCGTAGCGGGAGATGTTCGCTTGAGGCCTGAGGCGGCCGTTCCAGCACCGGAAATCTATATGTCCATGCGCGATACTTATTGGCCGATCGGCCGTTTCATGCTCCGTTCGCGGCATCCGATCTCCCAACAAACGATCCGCCAAGCGGTTACTCAGATTGATCCGGGCCAACTCATTAACCGGATTTCCACCCTCGCGAAAGAAGTAGAAAGCACAAAGAAAGATCCGCGAGTACGTCTATATCTGCTTGGCGCCTTCGCGCTTACTGGCTTGTTGCTCGCAGCCATTGGCTTGTATGGTGTGTTGTCGAGTGATGTGTTGAACCGGACGCAGGAAATCGGAATTCGGCTGACGCTGGGCACCGAGCCGAGTCGTATTCTGCGGCAAATCGCCAGCCGTGGCCTGGCTGTTGCGTCCGTTGGCTTGGTGATTGGATTGGGTGGAGGGCTCGTGCTGAGTAGGCTACTGAAAAGCATGCTTTACGGCGTGCAGCCGAACGATTGGCAAGCTTATGCAGGTGCGGGGTTGCTGCTTATGCTGGTGGCATTAGCCGCGTGACTCATTCCCGCATGGCGCGCTTCTCGGCTCGATCCTATGACGGCGTTGCGGCGGAGTTAATCACGGGGGCGCGCTTCGCCTTCACCCACTCCGCCAAATCGTCAAACAAGGAATAAGCCACCGGAGTGACAATCAGCGTCAGCAAAAGCGAAAGGCTTTGTCCGCCGATCACGATAATAGCGATCGACCGCCGCTCCTCGGCGCCCGCCCCCGTTCCCAACGCAAGCGGCAACATGCCGGCAACGAGCGTCAACGTGGTCATCAATATTGGCCGCAATCGATCGCGATTGGCGCGCATAATCGCCATATACCGATCCATGCCTTCGCGCCGCAAATTGATGGTATGGTCAATTTGCAAAATGGAATTTTTCTTTACTACACCAAACAGCACCAAGATTCCCAGAGCTGAATACAAGTTCAATGTTTCATTGAAGAACCAAAGCGAGAAGAACCCGAAGGGAACAGCCAGGGGCAAACTCAGCAGAATCGTCACTGGATGAACCAGGCTTTCAAACTGGCTGGCAAGGATCATGTACATGAAGATGATCGACAGCAAAAATGCCCAAAGAAATTCCGTGAAGGTGCGTTCGAACTCGCGGCCACGGCCGATAACTGTAGTTGAATAAGCTTTCGGCATATTCAGCGCGTCAGCTGCCTTCCGCACCTCAACCATCCGATCAGCCAGCGCGTAACCCACTGCCACGTTCGACCGGATGCCAACTTGCCTCTGCCTGTCCAGCGACTCAATTCGATATGCCGCCATCCCTTCCTGCATTTTGACGACGCTATCCAGACGCACCAGTCGATTCTTGCTGGACGGCACAAGCAACTTCGCCACCGTCTCCGGGCTGTTGCGATCCGCATTCGTTAACCGCACCTCCACGTCGTAGTTGTCCGCCAGTTTTGTGTCACGAAATCGGGAAACTTCGTCATCACCGCCCACCATCAATCGCAGCGATCCGGCAATGTCGGAAGCATCCACGCCCAAGTCGGCGGCCCGTTCTCGATCAATAAAGACGCGTAATTCAGGCTTAGTGAGCCGCAAAGTGGTGTCCACATCCAATATTCCTGGAATAGTCATTTCCGCTTCGCGCAACGCTTCGGAGTACTTGTATAACTGATCCAAATCCGGACCGCGGATACTGAAATCAATGTCCACCGGCGCCGTACCTTGATTGATGGACTGTAGGTTGGAAATACGAATGCGCAGGTCCTTCAGTTTCTTTACTTTTTCCCGCATCGCGGCCATCACATCTCGTTGCGTGTAGATGTTCTTGAAAGTGTCCATCGGATGACCGGCCAGTAGATTCTTCCAAAACCGGCTGGGCGAAACTACGCGATCTTCAACGTTAGCGATTCGTACATAACCCCTGGCGCTGTTCACTTGTTGCAAGTAACTGGAGCCCAGAGAAAACAGAATATGCTCCACACCGGGCAGCGGTTTCCATTCTTGTTCCAGCCGCTCAAACACGCCCATCATGGAAGGAATGGTTGCCCCTTCAGGAGCATTCACGTTTACCTCAAATTCGCTCTCATCCACGTTAGTTGGGATATATTCCTGCCGCACCATTTTGTACAACGGAATTGAAGAGGCCACCGTCATGATGGCGAATACAGCCACAACAGCGCGATGCTCCAAGGCCCAGTCCAGCATCTTTTCGTACACCCGGTCGATCTTCGCGTAGAAGCCCCCGCGAGAATCAATGTGCGAGGAATCGCTGGCCGGCTTCAACATTCGCGAACTCATCATAGGCGTTAGTGAAAAACTGACCACTAGGGAAACCAGAATCGCTACCGAAGCTGTAAATCCAAAACTATAGAGAAATCGGCCGGAAACCGACGACATGAACGAAACCGGCAAGAATACAACCACTAGGCTCAGCGTAGTGGCCATAACCGCAAGGCCGATATCCTTAGTCGCCGCTACTGCCGCTTCCATCGGCGCCATCTTCTTTTCTTCAATGAAGCGATGAATGTTTTCAAGGACCACAATTGCGTCGTCAATCACTACACCAACCATCAGCACCAGCGCTAACATCGTGATGTTGTTCAGTGTGAAATGCATCGCATACATGGCTCCGAAAGCAGCAATGACCGACGCTGGAATCGCCACGCTTGAAATCATGGTGGCTCGCCAATCCCGCATGAAAATAAATACCACCAGCGACGCCAAAATGCTGCCCAGCACCAGATGCATTTGTACTTCATGGAACGCGTTTTCGATGTAACGGGATTGATCTTGCACGACGTCCAGGCTTACCCCGGGCGGCAATACTTCACCGATCCGCGGCAGTTTCTTCTTCACGCCCCGCACCACTTCAATCGTGTTCGCCCCTGATTGCCGCCGCACCTCAAGCGTTACCGCATCCTTGCCGTCATAACGCGCCGCGGTTCGTTGCTCCTTGTGGCCATCCTCGGCGTTCCCCAAATCGCGAACCCGCACCGGAGTGTTGCCAATATTCGCCACAACCAAATCGTTGAACTGTTTAGGATCGGGAAAGCGTCCGAAGGTGCGGAGTGTCAGTTCACGAAATCCTTCGTCCACGCGGCCTCCGGGAATATCCGAATTTTGCCGCGCCACTGCATCTCTCGCGCGCACGGCGGCGATCCGATACGCCGCCAGCCGATTTGCGTCGAACCAAACATTAATAGCCCGCTTCTGGCCGCCGGTAATTGCCACCAGCCCCACGCCACTGACTGATTCAATGCCATCCTGCACTGTGCGGTCGGCGATTTCATACAGTTCGCGCTGCGTCTTGTCGCCGCTCAGCACGATGGTCATCACAGGCGTGGCGTCAGCGTCCAGTTTTTTGATGAGCGGCGCCTTGGCGTCTTTCGGCAGCAACGTAATGATTGTGGCCACCGCATCGCGAACATCTTGCGCCGCCACATCGATGTTCCGTTCCAAATTGAAACTGACGCTGACAATAGAAACGCCTTCAGTGGAAGTGCTGCGAATCTGGTCAATGCCTTCCACTGTCGCCACCGCATCTTCAATGCGGCGAGTCACGGTGGATTCTATTTCTTCCGGCGCCGCGCCAATCAGACTTGTGCGCACGGTAACAATGGGTAGATCCACATCCGGGAAGCGATCCACCCCAAGTTTGGTGTAGGAGACCGCGCCAATCACCACCATCGCCAGGATCAGCATCACGGCGAACACTGGGCGGCGGACGCAAACTTCAGCAAGCTTTTGCATGGTGAACTAGGACCCTGATACCGTCACTTTCTGCCCCTTCAACATGCGTTCGGTGGCATTCACTACGACTTTGGAATTCGGCTCTAATCCTTGTAGCACTTCAACCCGATCGCCCGCCATGCGCCGGCCGCTTTGAATGATCCGATCCTCAAGCATGCCGCCTTTGACGATAAACACGCGCTCTGTGCCGGCGAAGCTAATTACGGCGCTGAAGGGAACAGTGATACCAATCGCCCCGGCATCCACGGTAATGCGTCCCTCCGCAAACGAACCGGGCCGGATGCGCCCATCTTCATTCGGAAGATGTCCTTCGATGGTCAACGAACGGCTTTGCGCGTCGATAGCCGGACTCATTCGCACCACGCGGCCGCTGCGTTTTCCCGGGCCGCCTTGGATGTCCACTTCAATCGTTTGCCCCAGCTTCACTTTCGCGGCCTGCTTTTCCGGCACTTCAAGCCGAATGCGCAGTGGATGTTGCCGCACTAACGTAATAATTGGTGCGTTGCCACTAAGATATTCTCCAACCGACGCTTGCCTTCGGGTGATAGCTCCGCTAAAAGGCGCTTTGATGATCGTGTCGGAAAGTTGCTGACGGGCTAAAGCAAGTTGCGCCCGGCGTTCCAGCAATTGAGCGCGAAGCTGCGCCACTTGCTCCACTGCTGATTGATAGCGCGCCTCGGCGGTTGCGCGTGTGATCAGAGCCTTTTCGTTATCCACCCTGGAAAGCACGCCTTGCTGAAATAGTTTCGCGGTGTTCTCGCCAATCAGTTTAGCTTCCTTCAACCCCGCTGAAGCCTGCCGCACCATCGCTGTTTCTTCCGGCACAACATTGTCGTTCGCCGAATTGCCGATCCCTAATTGCGCCCGCGTCTGTTCCACCTGCCCTTCGGCCTGCTTCACGCGGAATTCGTAATCGTCTTTTTCCAGTTCGGCCAGCACTTGACCAGCTGAAACTTGTGACCCCAAATCTACATTGATCTTGGTAAGTCTCCCCGGAACTTTCACTCCAATCGCCGCAACATCTTCGGCAAACAATTCTCCATTGGCGACAACAATTTCAGGCAAGCTGGTGCGGATAGCCGTTTCAATAGTCACCGCTAAAGGTTTGGCCGTGTCCGCGGTAGCAGTGGTCGGGTTGGAGTAGGGCCCGCTGCAGGCTGTCAACAACGACAGAAGCCCCGCAAGGGTAAAAACTAATCTCATAGGGTACGGCCTAATTTTCTCACAGTTGGAGGACAAGGCGGTTTTCACCGTCGGTCAGCGGAAGAGCAAGCGGCCATAGCGACACCTGCCGGATAGACCCGGCGCTCTCGCGCCGCTGAATGAATTGCTTCTTCACCTACGTCTAAAATCCGTTTAGCTCACGCCAGAATGTCTTCGAGTGCAGTGGCGGTAAAGAGGCGATCACTCCATAGTTCAAGTTGTGCCGGAGTCGCGGTCCTGATCCGTTCTTCGTCCGCTGCAGAAACAGCTCCAAACTTATGGCGCAACGTTCGCAACAACAAGCTGGCTTCCCCTTGCCCACGGCCTTTCTCTTTCGCCTTCCTTCAAACCCTTCTCGTAAAGGCGGCGGAAAAAGGTCTCTTCCATCGGATCGATCAGCGAGCCCATCTCTTTCACTCCTACAATTACAGTATCGCCCAAATTCCGCTTCGCCGAAAGAATCACCAGCAACCGGCAAGCTCTCATCCGTTGCTCCGGTTCTAGCC
>JANXXI010000339.1 GCA_025350695.1 Acidobacteriota bacterium | reverse complement strand
TCCAATCGGGGCCGGGATTGCCGATGCCCCAAATGGTGGCGTTCGACTCGGGATCGAACGAACCCGTGGTCCAAACCGAGCCGGAACCGATCTTCCACGAATCCCCTTCCCACGTCCCAAAATCGGGGTCACCGGGGCCTGGAACGGTATAGAAGCGCCAATCCCGCTTTCCCGTTTTCGCGTTGTAAGCATCAATAAAACCGCGGATGCCGAACTCGCCGCCGGCCACGCCGAGGATAATCTTGTCTTTCACCGCTAGGGGCGCGACAGTGGACGAGTAGCCCAACTTGTAGTCCGCCATTTCGACGTCCCATTTCAGCCGTCCCGTGCGCGCATCGAGTGCAATAATATGGGCGTCAATTGAGCCGTAGTAGACCGTATCGCCAAGAATCGCCACGCCGCGATTCGGCCGGCCGCAACACAGACGCAGATCGCTGGGGATCTTTTTCTCATAGCGCCATAGCAGAGTGCCCGTGCGCGTGTCGATCGACTTCACCACATTCGGCCCTTCCGTCAGGAACATCACGCCGTCAACAACAATAGGCGTGGCCTGATACGATTCCGTTCCGCCTGCATTGTGCACCCAGGCGACCTTGAGGCGCTTGACGTTCCCGGTATTGATCAGATCCAACGCCGAATGCCGCTGCCCGTTGTAATTGCCCGAGTAAGTGAGCCAGTTACCCGGCTCCTTGGCGGCGTTTAGAATGCGCTGATAGGGAACGTTCTGTGCGCTTAGCGCTGCGCCCAACATAAGCGTGAGGAAGATTTTCATAACTGTTCCTTTAACGACGCAAGATAAGCGGCCAAGTCATCCAATTCCACGGCGGAGAGTTTGTCCTTGAAGGAAGGCATGGGTGACGATTTTGGCTCGCGCGTGATGGACTTCACATCTTTCTTCAGCATGGCGTGGTTATTACCCGCCGCGTCGCGCACGACGATTGCGAACGTATCTTCCTGTGTGATGCGGCCGCTAATGGTGCGTCCCGCTTGGGTAACCACTTTCGCCGGCACAAAGCCTTCCGGCAGGCTCGCCGCGGGGTCTGTTATGGATTCGCGAATATGTGCCCCATTGCGTTTCAGGCCGATACTGGCAAGGTCAGGGCCCATCAAGCCGCCGGTGAAGACGCCATCCACTTTGAGAGTATGGCAGTTGGCGCAGCCGTTCTTGGCGTACAATCCACGGCCTTTATTCACGTCACCAGCCACCGCCTGTATGTCCACTTTCGCCAACGTCCGGACGTAGGCGGCTACTTGCGTAACTTCGCGGCGGGTCATATGCCAGGCGCTCGGCATTTCCGTACCGGGGATACCTACTTCGATAATTCGAGCCAGGTCACCATCGGTCTTGGCGCGAACCAACTCCTGACGAGATAAGTCGGCGCCCTTTCCTCCGTCGCCTGTGGGGCCATGGCAGTAAGTGCAGGATCCGAGGAATAGTTTCTTGCCACGAGCAAGGTCTTCGGGCGAGTTCGGTAACGTGACCTGTTGGTTGTCCTGGGCGAAGACAGCGGCAGACCAAGCTAATAAGGAGCACAACGAGGCGAGTCGGAACGTGGCGCGCATGCGGTCTATCTTATACGAATTACGCGGGAAGTGGGGGCGTCTGAATCTAAATCCATCGCCACGCATCAAAATAGGCACTACAAGAACAATTGAGGACCTAGCTTATGATCACCATCCGTCCATCCGCCGAACGCGGCGAAACTAACATCGGCTGGCTGGATAGCCGCCACACGTTTTCCTTCAATCAGTACCACGACCCGAAACACATGGGTTTCCGCGCGCTCCGCGTCATCAACGATGATCGGGTTTCGCCCGGCATGGGCTTCGGCCGCCACGGCCACAGCAACATGGAGATCATCACCTGGGTGATCACAGGTGCGCTGGAGCACCAGGATTCCACGGGCGCCAAGGCAGTTCTGCGTCCCGGCGCCGTGCAGCGTATGTCTGCTGGGTCGGGCATCCAACATAGCGAATACAACCACTCAAAGACCGAGCCCGTGCACTTCTACCAGATCTGGATTCAGCCTGCTGAAAATGGCGTACCGCCACGCTTTGAGGATCGGGAATTTGCCGCCGAGGGCCGCCAGAACAGGTGGCAACTGATTACCTCGCCCGATGGCCGGGAAGATACGCCACCCATCGAACAGGATGCTTTTGTTTCGGTTGCCGACGTCGCCCCTGGCGTCAAGTTGCCGATTCCACTGGCATCCGGTCGCCATGCATGGCTCCAGGTCGCTACCGGTTCCGTCACACTGAACAGCGTCCATTTGCATGCCGGCGACGGCGCGGCCATCTCTGAAGAAAGTAACCTTGAGGTCACCGGTATCGAACAAGCAGATCTAATCCTGTTCGATCTCGCGTAAGATCTTAGGATGACCGGGATCCCACATTTCCTAAAAGAGTACGGTTACGCCGTGCTCGTCGTCTGGGTGTTCGCCGAGCAAGCGGGCCTGCCGATTCCGGCCATGCCCATGCTGCTGGCCATGGGTGCGCTGATCGGTAATGGAACCTACTCCTGGCCGGTGGCAATCATCGGCTCGGTGGCCGCTTGCCTTGCGGCGGACTTCACCTGGTTCCTGATCGGCCGGGCCAAAGGCCGCAGCGTGCTAAAGTTGCTGTGCAAGATTTCCCTTGAACCTGACTCCTGCGTCAAATCCACGGAGCGCGGTTTTCAACGCTACGGCTGGAGCACGCTGCTGGGCGCGAAGTTTCTGCCTGGCTTGTCCACCGCCGCCCCGCCTTTGGCCGGGATGTCAGGCATGTCTACCGGAAAATTTCTTCTGGCCGATGGCGCCGGCTCGTTGCTCTGGGCCGGTTCCCTGATGGCGGCTGGGGCGCTGTTCCATCATCAATTGGAAATCGTCGCGACCGCAGCCGTTCAATTGGGATCAAGCCTGGGGGTGACCGTTACTGCCGCGCTCCTTGGTTATCTGGGATACAAATACTACCAGCGCCGCCGTTTCCTGCACTTACTCCACGTTAGCCGGATGACGGTTGACGATCTCAACGAGCGCCGCGATCGGCATGACTTTTTCCTCATCGACATGCGCGACCCTTGGGAGATCAAGCGGACTTCGGTAATTCGCGGAGCCGTCATGATGAGCTTTGCCGATCTGGAAGAGCGTCACTTAGAGATTCCCCGTGACAAGGAAATAATTCTCTACTGTTCTTGACCGGACGAAAGATCCAGCGCCCGTGCGGCGCTACTCCTCATCAATAAAGGCATCACCAAGGTTCGCCCTCTTGAAGGCGGTTACGACGCTTGGGTGGAACGCGGCTATCCAACTGACCAGTTTTCCTGACCGCGATTGTAACCAACTTGCGCTCACGGCGCTTTCAGTCGACCAACTCATCGCGACGGTAGTCAATTAGTTTCAATCAAGCTCTGCCTTCCGCCCAGCCTCGCGCCCCTCATCAATCCACCGCTCCACGTTGGACCTCGTCCACACCGCGGCATCTCGAAACGATCCCGGCATTGCTGGAGGGGCAAGATAGATCCATTCGACTGTATCGGTTGCATCCGCCTTCATACCTTCCCGCCACCTTCGGAACCGGTACATCATATTGCCCGTCACGGTCCACCACCACGGCAGTCCCACCCAGACGTTGAAGCAGACCAACCGCGTCGCTCCAACCCTCCGCCCAAAGGAGTGCGGCAACCCGTCCATCAGCGCTCCGTCCCAATACCAGTGGCCGTTCCAATTCACTGGCGGGAAAAACACAGGCGCCGCGCAAGACGCCCGCAGAACTTGCGGGGTGATCTTCTCGTTGGTTACCATCTCCACTTTGAACGAGGGCAGGCGCGTCAGCGTCACGCCGATATTCGTGCGTGGCATGCAAAGGGAATACATTTCGTCGATGTCTTCCCAAATATGCGTGGGGTCAAGCACGCTACCAGTTGGTCCAGCGGGAAAGCGCCAGCGCAAATTATTGTAAGACGATAGGTTCAGCCAGCGGTCAATCAACACTTCAGGCGGCAACTCACCGGCAATGGCCCAGGCATTCAACGAACCGGCCGATGCGCCAATGACCCAATCGGGTTTAGCCATTCTCTTCGACAGTTCCTGCCAGGCCCCAGCCTGCCAAGCCGCGAACATGCCACCGCCGGAAAGGATTAACGCCGTCAAATAGCAATGGTAACTCAGCTTGAGAATTCCAAAGGCGCCGTTGTTAGAGCATTTCAGGCAACCAGCCGTCCATTACCGCCTATCGTGTTACAGTTCCAAGAATTTTTGGGTTTTAGCGAAACGTTTGCGACATGGACTTCACTAGACAGAAGTACTTGGTCTAAATCAAAAAAGGAGCATCGATTGATGTTGGTTGAAATTGATGCCGGTTAAAAATGATGCCTATTGAAAAGTTTGGTAAGTTTAAATCCCTATCGGCGTTTCTAGCCTCTTACACTGCAGCTGAAAAGAAAAAGTGGCTAAAGCCCATACTTTCAGGAACCGCCGCTGATAGCTTGAAAAAGATCAAAGCGTCCCAAAAGAAGAAGCAGAGGGATGTCGTTGAAGTGGAGGCGGACCTGAAAGTTCGTGAACCGGATGATGTTTCCGGCGACAAGCACTACCACTTGCGGATTGTAGTGACGAAGATTGTCGTGGATGATCCTGACGTCTCCAAGGATCTGAAGGACGCTAAAGCGAAGGCCCGCGAAGTATTTGTCGCGATCCGTTTCGGCGACGCGATGGGCGTTCAAGAACCAATCAAAGGGTTGAATGCCGGGGCCGCGTTGAAGCTGAAAGGAGAATGGATCACTAAGGAAAAGGCGTTAGCGCATGGCGGAGAAAAGATGTCGGTGCTGCATTTTACACATCACCCTCTTGGGTTCATCTGCACGCCAGTGAAGTGTTACATGTAGCAATCGTGCGCTATAGGGTCCAAACGCGACCAGCGCTACTGTCCAAACGGGCATTGCGACTTGATGGAGAAATCGGGGGATCGTTCGGCATCCCAGCACCGGACAGGGCTCGGAAAAATCCCCCGATTCCCGTCGGGGGCCAGTCGGGGCTAGTTCGTGGAATGCTTAGGAGGCAGCCTCGCAGTATCGCTTCGTCACCGCATGGCGGAACGCGAACAGCATCCGCAATCCAAAGTTCACCGGCCAGGCCGGCCCGATTGGCACAAAGTCGATCGAGTCCGTCAGCAGCGTTCCGTTCTTTTGTGGATAGAAACGATGTTCATGCCGCCAGGATTTCATCGGCCCGCTCACCATTTCGTCTACAAACAATTTGTTCCGTTCAAAGGCCACGTGACGCGCATGCCACTTGCTTACGCCCATTGTGGTTACCACCAACTCAACGCCTTCTTCAAGTCCCTTACCGCGAAGCCGCTCAATGCTAGGAAACAGCCACCACGGGGTCAAGATCTGAATCGCGTCGGGCCGCTCATGAAACGAGAAGACCTTTTCCACAGGCGCCGCGACCACCGTGCTGTATTCAAAGTGCATTATGTTCTGGTAATCGGCCTTCAGGCCAACCTGCTCCTTAATACGATGATCTCGTATCCTAAGGAGCTTAATAAAAATACCGCCTACTACCCAACTCGGTACACAGGCTATCGAATCGGCCAAAGTGGGAGCCGTGTGAAGTAATCCGGAATCGTGCAAGAGGCCGACATTCCATAGCCCTGCCGCACTTAGGAACCCAGCCGAAATTGTGGCCGATAGTTCCCGTTTGCGGAAAATCAGACCGACAACGGAACCGAGCACAAGCGGAACAAAGAATGTGCGCAAGGTTTGGTGTAAAGGAAACGGAGTTAGCCCTGCAAGAATCATTAAGTAGGCGACCGAACATACCACGCCGATTCCAAGTAACCGCCACGGCGAGTGAGTAATCTCCCACCACAAGAGCTCAGCAGCTGAAACCCTCAGTTGACGCGCCAACCAACGCGCCGCCACCGGTTTCCCATATTCGATCAAAATCAGCCCGTAATCTTCAGTAAGATCACCCTCGAGCGCGGAGGATAAATGAAGCGGCGCCACCAACTTGAATAGTCCGCCCCAACCGCTCCACTTTAGTAAGTTGATCGCGATCACAAATTCGCCTCGAAATCCAGCAACGATTGCACGCTGACCCCGGTTTGTCCAAAGCACTTCAAACCCTCAATAGTGAAGTGGTAAATCGCCTTTGGTCTTCCGTTGCGGTGGATGGATCCCGGCCCTACTACCGAACGAAGCCATCCCATCTCTTCTAACCGGTCAAGCGCCACGTACAGCGACCCATACGTGACTTCCTGCTCTGTTTCAGCTTCGATTTTCCTACGCAGATTCGCCCCATGCGCATTGCCTGGAAGTTCGAGGATCGCAAGCATAACCACTAGTTCGAAATTGCTCGGAGAAGCTTCGGCAAGCATACAACTAACTTAGTGAGAAAGGGGTTGTTCGTCAACGCGCTTTTGGTCTACCACTCCTAGGATAGTGGCCGAAAGTACTACTGGCCGAATTGCCGTAGGTGATGATCCATATGTAAATACGCCCATCGGTCCCATTCCTTGGCGCTCATTTTCCCGAAGATCGGATGAGCTCCTGACGTGAAGTCGCGAGGCTGCCGGCAGAACCGGTCGAAGTAATTCAAGAGCAGGTTCTTATCGGCCGCGAATTGAGTTGGTGGAGTGCCTCCGATTTTTTGATCAGCCTCTGGCCTGGTTGGAACGCCCTTTGGCCATTGAAGCTGGGCATACAGGGCGAAGCCTTTGATGATATTCCGCGTGAACCAGGTGTCAACCGCGCTACCGCCTCTTTCGCCAAGAGCCAGGCGAAAGGCATCGGTTAGATGGCAGAGCATCTGGTTAGGAGTCATCGAGCCCCATTGGCGCGGGGCGTCAGGCGTCAACCCCTCAAGGCGGTCGCGCAACTGCTGCCGAATGGAAGCATCTGCAATTGTGATCATACTTAGAATGTAAACGAGAATCCGCCGGTGAATCGTTGTTGCCGCAAATGCCCCTGATGCAGTGATGGCGCCGCTTTGGGTTGCGGGTCCCCCTCTTCAATCGGAACAATGTTCGGCTGCGTCAGCGATTTCCTTAGAAAATCGGGACTTGGGCTGACAGTGCCTCGGTAATCCATATGGAGCGTCCAGCGAGGCGCGACTCGATACTTAAACCCAGCGCCGGCCTGCATGCCGAGCTGGAAAATTCCACCACCTTCAAGCGGCGCCGCGTTGCCGAAGTTGTAAGCGGCCTGAATCATCCCGACGTTGTTCAACCCGAAGCGAAACAGGCCTCGAGCTTTCTTGAAAGGTGAATCTGATAAGTTGATCAATTGAAGTACCGGCCCTGCGCCAACGTAAGGTCTCCAACGGCTTTCCTTTGGGCGGAGGTTAACCAGAGTATTGTAAGAGAACTGACGCGTCACCAGTCCTGTATCCTGCTCTTCAACCGTTGGAAGGTCTTCCGATCCCGTTTTGGTTACCGACTGCAGGCCAAGGTTGAACCGGCCGCGCTGATAGTGAAAGCCTAATTCGTGAGAGATCCAACGCTGGGTGTTCAACGTTACAGACCCCCCGAAGCTATAGCCGGAATCGACCAGATTTTCCGCAACCACTATGAACGGATCCGTACTGCCGTTAGGCCCAGGGAAGCGGTGGAGAATCTGCACTCCCTCCGCACCCGTGCTCTTGTTGGCAAAGCGCAGGAAGCCCAGATCAAAGCTCAACTCAACTTTGGGCGGCTCCCAGAGATTGATGCGTTCATCGGGCGGTGGCGGTGGTGGTGCGGGGCCAATAGGCGCGGCAAAAGAGTTTGTGAAGGAATCCGCGGGGTGAAACGCTGGACTGGTAATTCCGGTCTGCCGCTCCGGTTTGTCTTCCGGTTCCTTGTTCCTAAGAATTCTGACGCCGCTAATAACGCCGCTGACGCTCTGATAAACCAGATTCCCTCGCACCACATCGTTGCGTATGGTCAAGAAAGTCTGGCGGCTGATGCGCGAGGCCGCGTTGCCATGAAATGGGCCCGGGGGGGCGGCTATTGCTTCATCGAAGCGGCTGGGGTTGTGGCAGTCATTGAAGCGCAGAATCGCGATCTTCCCGTCGGTGGTCAAATTCGCGCCGGTGGCGTTTTTGGTTTCTTTGGGAACCCAGGCCCGGTCCATGGTCTCGGCCTCTTCCACGCAACGCGTAAGAAGCAGGTCGTTTAACACCTTGGCCCGCTCGTTGTCCACGTTATTGTCAATACGGTGAATGAATTTTTTCGACGAAAACACAACGGCCGTATCTTGTGTCGAAGAAGCGGTATAGAGTGGATTACCCTGCCATGTTTGCCCGCTTTCAAAAATTCTTATGTGATGGCGCTTATGAAATGTGTTCATCGCCTTAGACAAACTCAAAACAGGCTTTTTTCCGTCTAACAGCAGCACCGACATCGGAGCCTGTTGGTAACCCTGATTTTCCGCGAAGGAGCGCACCGCGCGGTAGTTACTACTGGCGGATCGCCGGTCAGATTCCACCCATCCAGCCGCCGCGAATGCCGCAAGGAGCGCCTCTTTGGGGCCCGTGAATACAAAGTTGGTTATATCGGATTCCCGTACCGGTTGTGTTTTTTGAGTCTGCGTTTTCTGCGGCTGAGTATGGGTGCGAAACGGCATGCGCCGAATGGCCATTCGCAAGGCCGATCGTTCATCATCGGTTATGTGAAGCTTATCCGTGGAATCGGCGAATGTGGTTTCCACTTCCAGCGGCTCGGTAAGCTTCACCATCAATTCCGCGCCCACCGGCAGACGAATCTCCGGTTCGGAAAAACGCAGCAAGGCAGCGGAGACGGTTGAGGAAAAGGCCAGCGCTATGGGATCAACCGCGGCGATCGAAACCAGAACGCCTGAAGCCCGATACCCTGGCATATTCGTCGACCGGATACCCTGTATCTTGCCCGTAGCCAACACCCGCTCCCGGCCGTTTTCGATCTCAACCACTCTGGTCTTTACGTTATAGCGTTCTCCGTTAGGAAGCACCAATTGGTCGAATTCAATTAGTATGTTGGCTCGTTCACGAATCAGGCCAAGTCCAACTCTTTTGACTTCCCGCACCCTGCCGGTGGCGATCGTTTCCATCGGCAGAAAAATCTTTCCGTTTACCACCACCGGGGCGCTTAAATAGGCTTGAATCGTGGAACCTTGCGCCGAGGAATAGGAATTCACTTCCTGGCGCAACCGCAACTCAAGGATGCTGCCGGCCGGAATGGATTCCCCTAGAGACACTCCCGGCAGCAGCGTGATCGCAAACACAAGGCGGACACGGTACCGGCGGAGAAGACTCAAATTACTCCTTGTTAATGCAAAGCCGCAGTTCTCGATTATATATCGGCAGATGCCGCTCAGTCAGGTACCTTGAGTACTAATTTAGGGGAGCTTTTGGTCCAAATTAAGGTTAGTTCGGGCAGTTCTGCTTCCGGATCTCCAGCGCCTTGGGCATTAACCTCTCAAAGTTTGCAATACGGGTTTCGTGGCTTGGGTGGGTGGACATGTACTGGCTGGGTTGACCGCCGCCAGTTTGGGCCATGCGCTCCCAGACCCTGACCGCTTCGGTGGGATCAAAGCAGGCGCGAGCGGCGAACACCAGCCCCATCTCGTCGGCTTCCGATTCATGCTTGCGCGAAAATGGCAGCAGTAAACCATATTGGGCGCCAAGGCCCAGCGCCGCCATGATTCCTTGTTGCTTGCGCGAATCCATACCCGCCATGGCCACACCCGTGGCGATCTGCCCTATGTGAACCAGCTTTTCCTGAGCCATCCGCTCCGCTCCATGCCGGGCGATAGCATGCGCGATTTCGTGCCCCATGACGATCGCTAATCCGTCATCTGTTTTGGCTACCGGAATGATACCGGTATAAACCGCGACCTTGCCGCCCGGAAGGCAGAAAGCGTTCACCTGATTGGAGATGATGACGTTAAACTCCCACTGATAGCCAGGGTCTTCTGCAACCTTCGCTAGGCGCTGTCCGATAGATTTCACCGTTTGGGAAAGCGCATGGCTAGCGGGCGCCACGCGGGATTCATGCAGAATTTTCTGGTAAGACTGAAAGCCCAGTTCCTGCTCCTGCTGAGGGTTCATGTCCACCATATGCTGGCGCCCGGTGACGGGTACCGTATCGCGATGGCTGTAATAAAAATACACGCCGTAAATCCCGAACAAGACTAGAGGTAAAAAAGTGAGTCGACCGTTCATGATGTTTTGACTTTGCTTGCCAACAGATAGGGTACTGTTTTTCTCGATCGGTGTGCAATTTTCGTGCGAACAACGAGGGAAAGCCTCTTCGGTAAGCTGGATTTGCTGACGACTGTTTCAGCGTGTTTCAGCGGTCTTCACGCGCTGCTTCGGATGTCTTTTCCCATGGCCATTGTGTAAGGCCCCAGTCGTAAAGAGTTGCGCCTTATCTGAGTGCTTCCCGAAGACTTAACCCCGCCTTCGAGGAGTTCGGCTAAGGTATAAGTCTTTAGATGGGGCAAACCACTATCGGTTCCGAAACGAGCCCCACGCTCCTGTTCCCAGACACGTTGAAATAGACAATAGACTGGCTATGAAGATCTGCGACCACTTTGGGAATCTCCGGGTTGGAATAAAACAGCCCGCCTACTGCCTCAACTCATCCGTCGTAAACTTCAACTCCCGATCCAACACGAGTTCCATAGTCGTACCCGATGGCAAGACCACATCCGGTCCCCGTGAACTGAGCGCCCCAATCAAACCGCCTACCGCTCCAGCCGCGGCGCCCACGCCAGCACCCATACCCGCATGGCCGGAGGCCGCGCCGATCAGTCCGCCAATTCCCGCTCCCGCACCCGCCGTCTGCGCAGTCGTCTTCGCGTCACCACCCTTGTTGCCTTCACCCTTGATCCGCCCTTCCGATGCATCCAGGTTGCCTTTCGAATCGACACTGCCCGGCCTTGAGCGGAAATCGCGGCTAATGCCGTTCGGCAAAGTCAGCGTTTCAAAACGGAGGTTCAAACCCGACTTCCCTTTCACCCTTCCCGCTCTCTGGGATTCAGTCACGGTTCCCATCACATAACTGCCGCGCGGGATTACCAGCTTGCCCTGCACATAGACGGGCACAGCGGTCTCCAAGTAAATGCGCGCGCCAGGAGTGGTATTTTTCGTGTTCACGGAATTAGTCAGCCTTAGCAGGATGCGCGTGCCTGGCTCCAACACATATTCGCGCGCCTCCACCTTTGCTTCCTCGGGGGTTGTCTTGCGCCACGTCCGTTCGCTCTGACGGGCGTCGCCATCGCGAATTGTTTCTTCTCTCCGACTCAGCAGCGGGGGAGCCACGTTCACGTTATCGTAAATCAGAACATATTCCTGTTCGCCGGTGGCGCGAACAATGGTGCGATTAATGGTCAACCTCGAGCCGCCATTTTCCACCTTCCAGCGCTCCATTATTGAGTAATTTTGCGGACCGCTGACTAACGTGCTTACCAGCAATGCCGTGCCTTCCCACTTCGTCGCGACGCTCCAATCGCCATTCTTAAGCGACGACCCGTCCAGCGGGTAGTTGATCGCTTTGGCAGCAGCCTCGCTAGCCTGGGTTAAACCGGATAGTTTCAAAACTACCGCGGATTCTTCAGCCCTTAAAACAGCCGCCGGACGATCGGGCATGTCGCGAAGGTCACTCTTGTTTGAATTTAACTTCCATGTCCCTGAAAAACCGCCGGACTGCGCCGAAGCCATTTGGAGAGCGAATAAGAATAGGGAAATCAACCGCATATATGGCTCCAGTATAAGCCGAATCAGTTGAAAATGAGGCGTAAACTTACTTCGCAGCCGGGCAAAGAGCGGATTGGTCGAACTTCCACCAGCCCAATGGGACTCGAAGTCGTCTAACAGCTTGTTGAAAAACGGGGACTGACGAAACTGACATCTTTTTTCGCTACCGCAAGGGATTTATTTTGCCAGTAGGTAATTTGCGAAAAAGTCTGTTCCGTCAGTCTCCGTTTTTCAATACACTCGCACGATCCCGCCTTGCAGATGTTAGTAATGGTACTTACAATACCTAGCACCGGGAATGCCGTAATTTCCAAACGGTGATAGTACTTATCAACCCATCTTTTCATTCGACTTACTCCTATGATCTGCATTTTAGTGGGTACAAAATCACGTACCTTGACTTATACTCGACTCAGGGCGAATGACTTAGTTCAAAGGTACGGTTGCGGCATGATTTTAGTAGCCCAATCGTCCCATTCGAGATCGACCGCCAGGTGACACTAACATAATGAATCTAAGTCTCCGCATTTGCCGTGCTTATCTCTTCCTTGGTTTGAGTGGAACGGCGATTTTCGCACAGCGCGCTCCAGCTCCTGAAATTGGCCCCAAGGTCCCCAGCTTTCTTCAGGGTCTTAGTCCAAAAATCCTGGCTGGTAAACCCATTCAGCGCTTCCTAACCTCCTGGACGTTGCGTAGCCCTGACGGCGAAACGATTCCCGACGCCCGTGGCGCTCGCCTTGCTACACAAATCCAGCAAATGGGCGGAGTCTCCCCTTCGCGTGGTGGGTCCGCCCCAACATCAGCTCTCACCCTCAGCCTGAACAACATGCGCTGGACCAATATTGGCCCTCAGC
Organism: Acidobacteriota bacterium; assembly: GCA_025350695.1. Taxonomy (GTDB): domain Bacteria; phylum Acidobacteriota; class Terriglobia; order Bryobacterales; family Bryobacteraceae; genus JANXSF01. Next base: position 33,230 of record JANXXI010000339.1, on the reverse strand, counting down.
CGGTTCAAAATGGGCAAGTGGGCGACACCATTTCCAATCGCTTGATGAGCGGGCGTATCGCCGCCATTGCCGTTCACCCACATGATCCCAATCGCTGGCTGATCGGTGCCGCCAATGGAGGCGTTTGGGAAACCCGCGACGCCGGTGGCTCATTCCGCCCCCTTACCGATGCCGCCCCATCCCAGGCCGTAGGCGCAATCGCCTACGCTCCCTCCGACCCCAACATAATCTATGTCGGCACCGGCGAGGCCACTTTCTCCGGCGACTCCTTCGGCGGGGAAGGCATCTTGAAATCCACCGATGGCGGTTTGACTTGGATTCAACTGGGCGTCTCAACCTTCATCAAGGGAACCGCTTTTTCAGAGATCCGCGTTGATCCGTCCAACCCCGACAGGCTGGTCGCCGCAACTTCGCTCGGCTTATTCGGCCGGGTAGGCGCCGCCGCCCGCCCGCAAGGCTTCGGCGCGCGTGGCTTTTGGCTCTCAAACGACGGAGGCCAGAATTGGATTCAAACCCTTGCTATCGATGGCATTTCGATTGCCGTCCATCCGGCCGGTTTTAGTCAGATGTATGGCGGCGAAGGTTTCGGTTCGAATGCAGGTAACGCTGTGCTCCGTACAACCAACGGTGGCATCTCCTGGTCCGTCGTGCCCGGTCCATGGAACGCTCTTTCCGGCAACACCGATCGCACGGTGATCGCAATTGCCCCATCCAATCCGAACCGCATTTATGTAGCCGTCAGCAACAGCACCACCGGCGGATTGTTCGGTCTTTGGACTACCTCCAACGGTTGGGATCCAACACCAAGCTGGACCAAGATCAATGTTTCGCCCACTGACGACGGGAGCGGCGCCTACGGCCCTTGCGGCTACGACAAGGCTTTTTCAGCCGTAGCCTCACAATGCTGGTACAACCTTACTTTGACCGTCAAGCCTACCGATCAGACCAAACTGTTTTTCGGCGGCGTAACACTATATCGCTATGACATGGTCTCCGATAGTTGGACGGAGGTAAGTCAGACTGCCGCCCCCGCGGATCGTAACAATGGCATTCACGTGGACCAACACGCCGCGGTCTGGTCCGGTGGACGCCTGATCGTCGGTAATGATGGTGGCGTTTGGAGCACCATTACCGACGGGGATGGAATGTGGTTTGAGCATAATTCGTCGCTCTCCATCTCGCAATACTACGAAGGTTCGATTTCGCCCGATGGCAGCCAAGTGCTGGCCGGCGCGCAGGACAACGGCACCCACCGCCGCAACGGCACGCAGGCCTGGCCCCTGATCTTCGGCGGCGACGGAGCAGGAAACATCTTCGGCTCTACCTTCGATTTCGGCGTCTCCTCGCAGAGCCACAACATTGCACGAACCACGGACGGCGGCCAAACGTTCGTTGGGGTGAAGGGAAATTACGGCGGAGCTCCGCCGTTCATCGGCAAAATACGCGAGTGCCCTTCATCGCCTGGAACCGTGATTCTTAATGGCTCGCGCATCAACAAAACCACCAGCTTCTATACCGGCCAGGCAAACAGCTTGTGGACTAACAACGGCAGTGGCATCTTCAACGGATCAGTGGGTGGCATTGGAATCGCGTTCGGCAACAACTGCAATACCTTCGCCATGGGGAGCATCGATGGTCAGATTCTGCTGTCAACCAACGGCGGTGTAACGAAAGCCGATCTGCGCGACATCAATCCCAATGGCCAAGTGCCGCCGCGGCCCGTCTCCACCATTGTATTTCCGTCAAAGAGCAACACAAAGATTTGTGTGGGTTTAACCGGCTTCAGCGGCAACCTGCCAGCCAACATCTATTGCACGTCCGACTTCACCCAATCCCCGCCTTCGTGGACCAACGTCAGCGTCCCGGTCGATGTCAGCGTCGTCTCGCTTGCCATTGATCCCGACAACAACAACATCATGTACGCCGGTACGGATTTCGCCATGTGGTACACAAATGATAGTGGGTCCACTTGGGCCTTCATGGGACCCACAATGGGAATGCCGAATACCGCCGTTTACGACATCGTGGCGCGGGCCGGCAGAGTGATCGCTTTCACTCATGGCCGCGGGGCGTTTATGTTGGTGAACTTCGATCTGAACAAGGACGGCGCAGTGGACTGCACCGATGTCAACATAGTACGTGGCGCATTCGGCAAGCGTGTGGGTGAGCCGGGCTATGTGGCTATTGCCGATTTGAACGGCGACAACGTCGTGAATCTGCGCGACCTATCCATGCTTACCCAGATGTTATCCGCCCGAACTTACTGCCAGTAAACATTGCAAAACGTCAATGCATTAAACTAACTCATTAACGCGCAAACACCGGCCCATTGTGGAAGAATATACCAATGTCCAGAATTGTGCTGCTACTGCTTGCGGCCACGCTTTCCCACGCGGCTTCCATTCCCTGGCCCCTCACCGAACTTGAAGTCACTCCCAGACATTGGGACGCCCAAACAGACGAACTCGGCGTCAAAGCTGTTTGGCTCGAAGGCCCGCTATACCAAGGCAAACCCACCCGAATCTTCGCTTATTACAATGTGCCAAACTCCAGCAGCAACCTTCCGGCGATGGTGCTGATCCACGGAGGCGGAGGCACAGCCTTCGCCGAATGGGTCCGCCTGTGGGGTAGTCGTGGCTATGCCGCAATCGCTGTGGATACGGTCGGCACAGTTCCAGATCGCGCCGACCCAACCAAACTATGGAACCCAACGCGAAAGCGTCACGAATTTTCCGGCCCAGCCGGTTGGGGCGATTTCAAAAACGTGGATGCGCCCACCACCGATCAATGGACGTACCACGCCGTCGCCGCCTCCATCCTGGCGCATTCTTATTTGCGGATCCTGCCCGGCGTCGACCCAACACGCATTGGCGTCACCGGCATCAGTTGGGGAGGCTACTTGACCAGCATCGTCGCCAGTGTTGATCGTCGTTTCCGTTTCGGCGTCCCCGTTTACGGTTGCGGTTTTCTGGGGGAAGACTCAGCCTGGCTGAAAGATTTCGACGGCCTCGGCAAGCAGCGTGCAGCGAAGTGGCTCAAGCTCTGGGACCCTTCGTCGTACCTGGCCCAGGGCCGCCGGCCAATGCTCTGGATCAACGGGACGAACGATTTCGCCTACCCCATGCCATCGTGGCAGAAGTCATACCGGCTGCCGAAAGGGCAGCGCATCCTCAGCATGCAAGTGCGCATGAAGCACGGGCACCAGGATGGCGCCAAGCCCGAGGAAATCGACGCCTATGCGAAAGCGATGTTGATGGACGGCCCCGCGCTGGTGCGGATCTCGAAACAAGGGGAGAAGGCTGGTGCCGCCTGGGCGAACTACAGCCGCGGTACATCGCCGGTTCGCGCGGAGTTGAACTTCACGCGAGACAGCGGCAAGTGGCAAGACCGCAAGTGGGAGACCGTTTCCGCCGTACTTGACCCGAAGCAGAGAAGAGCATCCGCGAAGATCCCTGCGGGAGCGACGGTGTTTTACCTGAACCTGACAGATGAGCGCGGATTAATCGTTTCCTCCGAGCATGTACCGCGCTGATCTATCGCCATGCTCTCCAAACCCTCATTCAATTGTTATTGATGCTTGTCCTTTCCGGGCTCAAAGGTCGGCAAGGGATGTATTCGTTTCGCCAAGCCGGAAGACATCGACTTCGAAGTAAACGGCCATAAAAAAGATCCTTAAGGCAATGATTTTGGAAGTATCGGCCATGACCGTAATGCGGCAGGCCATCTTCTGGACAAGTAACATTTCGTATTTCTCAAAGCTGCAAACGTTGGTACGGACACGCGCTTAAAGCCCTGTGAAACGCGCAGAGAGTCGTTTTCTTTCGCTTCACCCGCAGGCGCTGAAAGTTAAGGCGACGTTTGACTTACTATTATTCGCCGTTTGCTCGAAAGCAAGCCGACCAGAAAGTCAACTTCCTAACACTGAGCCAATGGCTGCGCTAAGGCGCTTACTGCACGGCGATGCTCAGCTCATTACTAACCTGCCCCTGTAGCACAACCAGAGTGGAATCCAACCCAACGGTGGCGTCACTCGGGACAACCGCATTAATCTGCCAAAGTCCGGGCAGCCCAGGCGTGAGACCACTGAACAGCACCTGTGCAAGCCGTCCGTTCACATACACACCAGGATTTTCGCGCGACCGCGCGAGCGGGCTCGCCGGACTAACGGCGCCATCCGCCACCACTTCGGTAACCGCCCCCTGCCCCGTTCCATAGATTGTGATCACATCCCCGCGCCGCACGGGATTCATCCGCGAAAGCACCTTCCCCGCCTGATCCACAGCCACAAACAGGCCCGGCGCATTCGGTAACACGGTAACAGAAGTACGCGCGATGCGTTGGTTATTCAACCGCACCTCCACTACCTGCTGGCTACTGGCGATCGATGCTGGAAGTTGCGCATTGATCTGATTGGACGAAACGAACCACAACGGGATGGGCTTGTCCGCCACCAATACTTGCACATTCCCTAATGTTGTCTGCAAAGGTAAGCTGGCCGCGGATTGCGTCGGGATTGGCGTCGAAAATTGCCCGAAAATGGAGACCAGCGACCCCGGAGCCACCGGCGCCCCAGCGGTAAACGATGCGGCGTTCACCACGCCTCCGTCAGAAAGAACTTCCTGTACCCACACTTCTGTTGCGGAAGGTAACGTAGCCTTCGTCAGCGTTACGGTCGACGGCTTAAATTTCAGCGCAGGAAAAGGAATGGCCATCGTTGGGAACGAGTCCACAGCCGTTGGCCCGCCAAGCGCGGTTCGAAAGTGCATCAACACAGCAGCTTTCGGTTTCAGCTGTTGAATCAACTGTGCGGCTTGTTGTCCGGAAATTGTCGGTCCGCCGCCGCCCGGCACAAAAATCAAATCAAGATCCGCAAGGTCGGCGATCTGCGCCGGAGTCAACGCGTCCTGCCCATAGTCGCCGAAGTGCGCGAAGTTGAGCCCGCCCTGTGTCCAGCGGATGATGGAGTTCTGTCCGCGCGCCGAGCCGTTCGTATTGTCATGAAAGCCAGGGATGATCGTGAAGGTTGTACCGGTCCCCGTCACAGTCGTCCGCAGAGTCGCAGGCCGCCCATCCACCAGCGTAAAATTCCCTTTCACTCCGGCTGAATTGTTGTGATCGCCATGGTTATGCGTGATAGTCACCGCATCGGCATTGATTGTGGGCAACGCATAGCCGATGTTGGCCGCCGGCGGGTCAGATTACAGCAGGCCCGTTGTTATCGGTTTGAATGACATAACAAGCTTAGCCAATCCAGGTGACGCTGACACCTTGCGGCGGCCATGAAGGCGGAAAGCAAGCAGGATGATCTGTTTTATAGTGGCCTCTCTCAGGCGATCGCAGCCTTTGCACACCGCTTACGGTTGTTAGATGCGCTTATGCAAAGCCGTCAAAATTCGCCCGGCAAACGCGAAGTACATTCTTCCCCAGGATCTTTCGGATGTCGGTTTCCGAATAGCCCCGCTGAACAAGGCCAACTGTAAACAGCGGCCAATTCGTCCAGGCCATGCTTTCCACTTGCGCTTGGGTAGATCCGCCCAGAGCGCCCTGCGGCCATAGCGCCTCCCATCGCACGCGCTGCCTTGCTCTGCGTGGGATCTTCCGGTTCACTGCGGCAGCGTTACTTGAGGTGTAGGCCACATCCGTCCCAATCGCCACATGCTCCGCACCGAATTTCTTCACCACATAATCGATGTGATCCAGCATGGCCGCTATATCTCCGGTTCTCGCCAGGAATTCCGGAATGCAACAAATGCCGATCAACCCGCCAGTGTCAACAATCGCCTTGATCACTGCATCCGGTTTCGAACCGCACATGATTATTCAGCGCAGTGCAGCAGGAGTGGCTCGCCACCATCGGCTTCTTCGATGCCTTCGCAGCCTCCAAGCTGGTGCGCCCGCCGGAGTGCGCCACGTCGACAATCACTCCCAGACGATTCATCTCCGCCATGGCGGCTCGCCCAAAGTCAGAGAGCCCCGCATTGGCCGGTTCCCGCATCCGTCGCCCAGCATGTTGCGCCGGTTGTAAGTCACGTGCATTATGCGCACGCCAAGTTGGAAGAAGATGGGGACATAACGCAGTTCGTTTTCAACTGAGACCCATTCACCGGTAACGGGGACGCCGCTCGTCATGTAGATCGCATGACGCCCGGCGCAGTTGGCCGCCCCTACATCCGCCGGCTGTATTAGCGATATTGTGTGCAATATTGGTGTTTTGGTTGAGAAGGGTTAACGTTCACAAAAAGCGGATTCTACTCCACAGCTAACAGAGTAGAATTCCGCGATATCCTAACCTGAAATGCATCGCCGTAGCTTTCTCACTTTCCTTTAGGCGCTCTCCTTGCGTTGCCGGCTGCCGCTCGACAACTGGCCAGCCCGAACCAAACCATTCAGAATTCGCGCGAGGCTGCGCTCAGCGTGCTCAAGCCGACTCAGGCGCAGTTGGAGCGAGGGCTGACGCTTCACGCCGATTCATTGGTGTTTGAATCCTACGGCCTCATGCCGCGTGCGACGTTGAGTATCAGGACTTGGCCGAGGAACACGTCATGACCCGATGCGCCACTGTCGCAGTGGAACGGGAAGAGCACCTTGCGGCGGCGCGTGTAGCGGGGGTTACTTGCGTCTTTCAGAACTCAGGGGAAGAAGGTTCAGACCCGATGCGGCCGATCAAACGATTGGCGAGATTCACACATGCACCGCATTTATTGCGCGATCATGTCGCCCAGGCCGTAAGCAGGGCAACTGCTGTATCCTCATTGCACTGTTGCGGTATCGGCCACCGCAAGCTGCCCGACGGCTAATAAAGCTTCAATCAATCCAGCCAACGGCAAAGTGTTCCCCTACGCGCAGCAAGGCACGTTCGATCCAGGTTCGTTCCCGGCAAATGGCCTGCCCTTTTCCGGCATCTTGCAGAAGAAGGAACAACTATTCAATGACCCCAACGTCAAGATTGGACCGCGTATTGGTTTGGCCTATGACGTTTTTGGCAACGGTAAAACGGCTCTTCGTACTGGCTTCGGTATCTTCTACGGCCGTGCATTCGGCGTAGACACTATTGGGGCCACTGGTGCGGGAACCGGCCCAATCGCTGCTCCTCCCAATTACGTCGCGCCTATCATTCTTAACACCAACATCAACAGTCTGATTGGTTCGTCGGTAGTCTATACGCCGCAGGCCACCACTGGCGGATCGCTTGACGTTAAGCCTCCTTCAACCTACGACTGGACCTTCGGTATTCAACAGGATCTGGGCAAAGGTTGGGTAATGGATGTTACCTACGTTGGTAATGTGGCGCACAACCAATTCAACCAGGGCCGTATCGACTTCAACGCTGTGAAGCCCTATACCATTTGGAACCCAACCGATGGCGCGGTGAAGAAGTACCTTGATCCAACCAGCGCTAACGGCGGCACAGGCGGATTTTATTCCACGAATCTGATCCGCTCCCTGGCAGGCGGCTATCGCGGTTGGGGAGCGATCCAGACCTACACGCAGGACGGCGCATCCAACTACAACGCCTTGCAGATGTCGTTCAACCGCCGGTTCTCTCGGCACTTTCAATTTGGTGGAAACTATACTTGGTCGAAGACCATCACCTACAACCGTAACCAATGGGTGAACGATAATCTGTTGAAGAACGTTACGGGTAATCGCCCGCATGCGGTCAACGTCAACTGGGGTTACGATATCCCGAGCGCGGCCAAGTATTGGGATAACGTTGTAAGCCGTCAGATCTTCAATGGCTGGCATCTTTCGGGCGTTGGAACTTTCTTTTACGGCTCGGCGATGACTATCGGCTGCAGCGCCAACGGAGCGCCTCCCGGCTACTGGACCGGCACGCCAACTGGCGGTTTCCCGTTCCGCTGCCAGATGAGTGGTCCCCTTTTCTTGGCCGAAGGAGCGACTCCTGCTTCGGTCGGATCAAACGCCGATCCACGGCTATGGTACCCCTTCAATCCCGCGAGTTTCGCACTGCCATCGGCTACATCCTTCGGCATAGGCAACACTCCACCAACATTGACCTATGGACCGGGCGTTCAGAACATTGACCTCGGAATCCAGAAGGACATCAATCTGTCGAGCAACGAACGGCCAAAGATTTTGAGCTTCAAGGCTGAAGCTTACAATCTGTTCAACCACTTCAACCCAAGCAATCCAAATACTGGTTTGTCAATTAATTGTGCGGCCGTAAATGGATTCTGCACTGCTGGGGGGGCAAACACCAACAACTTGTTTGGACAAATTACGGGAGCTCAGGTTCAGGCGCGTCATGCGTCCCTGACCCTGCGCTTCCGCTTCTAAGACCGATAGTAACCCCTGCGGCCCGGTAGCGTTGTGCTGCCGGGCCGCAAGCTATTTCAGCGGCTTTTTCGCCCACTCAATGGAAAAAAGGCAACCACGCAGGCGCCAGGCAGCTGTGACGAAAAACCCCATTAATTTGGCTGAGTGCTGGCAGTTCACCGCCCAGTCGGAGAGACCTTCCGGCGCCCGAGTCTTCGTTGTCGTAGGCGTTTCGCTTAGCTCAATGGGCCATTCCCGGTTGGAATAATTCAGGACGTTGCGCCTCGACCCAAAACCTAGTATCATGGAAATTCGAGGTATCCCTCCTGGATACCACAGTCGGGTTGTGCAGCCACGAAGCGATTGCTTCCTCTAGTATCATCCCCATTGAATTTTCATTAAGGTTCAAAAAAGCTTATGTACGCAGTGATTGTAACGGGTGGAAAGCAATATCGCGTCGCCCCAGGCCAAAAATTGAAAGTGGAAACACTTCCCGGCGAACCCGGCTCCTCCGTTGAGTTCAGCAACGTGCTGGCCATTGTTGACGATGCGGGACACATGACCCTCGGCAAGGACACTGCCGCGGCTAAGGTTACTGGCAAGATTAAGACCCAGGACCGTGGCGAGAAAGTCATCGTGTTCAAATTTAAGCGCAAAAAGCAGTATAAGCGCACCATTGGCCATCGCCAAAATTTCACCGAAGTGGAGATTGGCGCCATTCAGGCGTAAGGATTTTTTATGGCACATAAAAAAGGACTAGGATCCTCAAAGAACGGCCGCGATTCAAATGCGCAGCGGCTGGGTATTAAAGTTTTTGGCGGTCAATTGATCCCCGGCGGGTCGATCATTGTCCGGCAGCGCGGTACCCGTTATAAGGCTGGCGAAAACTGTGGCATTGGTAAGGACGATACTTTGTTCGCCTGCGTCACGGGCACGGTTGAATTCCGTGATCGCGGCCGCCTGGGCAAGTTCGTTGTGGTTCATCCTCATATCACCAACAACTAACCGCTATCCCGAAGTCTCACCAACGAGCCGCCCGCTCACTCCGGGCGGCTTTCTGTATTATGGAGTTCCCCAAAAGTCATGATCGATGAAGTAAGAATCCTGGTCAAAGCGGGCGACGGCGGAAATGGCTGCCTGGCTTTCCGCCGGGAGAAATTTGTGCCACGCGGTGGACCCTCCGGTGGCGATGGCGGGCATGGCGGCGCTGTTGACCTCGTTAGTTCCGTGCACCACAACACCCTGTTGCACCTCCGTTTCAACCCTGAGCATAAAGCGCAACGCGGGCAGCACGGTCTGGGCTCCAATTGTACTGGTTTTAACGGCAAGTCAATCGAAGTGCAAGTGCCTGTCGGCACGGTTGTTTACGATCACGAAACCGGGGAACTGCTGCACGATTTCACCACTCCCAATGATCGAATAACAGTAGTGAGAGGTGGTCGGGGCGGTCGGGGCAATGCCCGTTTCGTCAATTCACGTCACCAGGCCCCAACCGAACATGAGGAAGGCTTCCCGGGTGAAGAACGAAAACTGCGCCTTGAGTTGAAGCTGCTGGCCGATGTAGGGTTGGTTGGTTTTCCCAATGCCGGAAAGTCGACGTTGATCTCTCGCATCTCTGCCGCGAAGCCCAAGATTGCCGATTACCCTTTCACTACTCTTGAACCCAACCTGGGCGTGGTGCCGCTTCCCCATAATCGAAGCTTTGTTGTGGCCGATATCCCTGGCTTAATCGAGGGCGCAAGCGAAGGGCACGGGTTAGGCGTGCAGTTCCTGAAGCACATTGAGCGCACTAAACTTCTAGTTCATCTTGTCGATGTTTCCGAATCTAGCGGACGCGATCCGGTCAATGACTTCAAAGTAATTTTGAATGAACTTGCAAGCTTCAACGAAGATCTGGCGGCGAAATCAATGATTGTGGTTGCGACTAAGATGGATTCTGCCCAGGACCCTAAGCGCTTGAAGGCGCTGAAGACCGCGGCGGCGCGCCGCAAGTTGCCTTTCTTTCAAATCTCGGCCGTGACTGGCGAGGGTCTGGAAGAATTGAAGCATGCCATGGCCGAACGGATCATGCCCGAAGAAAGCAAGCCGACGGTTGTCGGCTAGGGCTATCGAAGGTCCGCCGGACAGAGCGGAAGGGGCTTCACTTCAGGCATCTCCTCCAACTTGTCGGGCAGCGGCACAGTTTTTATGAAGCCGTTGTTTCTGGGCCGATGGATCAAGATATGCCCACACATTGGGCCTACTCCGGTTGGGATGGATTCGGTCGCTTCGCGCTCGGCGAAGGGAGCAACCGGCGCCGCCGGGTGATTTAGGAACCTCGCGTACGGGCTACCTAACCTGAATTTCGGCGCAGGGCTTTGGGTAAGACTGAAATTCCGAGGTCTTGAAACCGCATTCGTTGATTCTTGTCCGAAACTGGCCAGGGATCCGAAGAGGAGAAGCAAACAGAAACGCATACTAGCCTCCTGTTTGCATCTTATCATCTACCGGCGCCATTCGGACGCCATGTTGTCGTCGGTGATTACCCTGGCACCCTTCGTGCGCTTCCCGATGCTTTCAATTCCCTCGACGGCAAAGTGTTCCGAGCCGGTATTATCCTCCGTGCGAAAATACGCCGCCACCTGATCCATGCGCCTTTGCCCTTCCGGACCCTCAAGCACCGGTTTGCCATCCAACCGATATTCGAGCAGCATCTTCCGCCATCGGGCTTCGTCCAACTGCAGGGGCGTATCACTCACCGCCAGGAACGGACCGAATCGGAGAGCATAGGGGAACACGGTGATGCCAGTAACTTGAGCCTCGTCGGAGTAAGTGGTGTTGTAATAAAGAATTCCACCCGGCTTCAGCATCGAACGGGCCAGCGTCAACATCTCCATCGAAAGTAAGTTAGTCGCATGGGCGCGCCAATGCTGGGTTGTATCCATTAATATCGCATCAAACTTGCGTTCGCGATTGGCCAGCATCCAGCGGCGTCCATCGTCAACCACTACCTGCAACTTCGGATTCCGCAACAGCGGCGCGACGCTCGCATAGCGGGCAATAACCTGCAAATAGCCGGGATTGAGCTCCACAGCCACGGCGTTTTCGAGTTGTGGGTGATTGCCCACGATTTGTGACCAAGCCCCGCCTGCGATTCCAATCAGCAGCACCTGCTTCGGCGCCGGATGCAGATAACTAAGCGAAAATGGCCGGATCACGGAGTCAGACGTGAGCAAGTCCGTACGCAAAACGCCGTCCCGAGCGCCGCCGCCGTAGATACGCTGCTCTTTGTCCGTCGTCACCACGCCACTGCGGGTCTCTACGATATCAACGAACCGATCGCTTGGCTCGTATTCGTCCTTGAACTGAAGCCGCTCGTAGAGCCCGTCGTATAGTCCGCCACCACCCAACAAAGACAACCCCGCCACAGCCGCCATTTGGATCAACTTTAGCCGCCAACCGCGCTGTTGCCCCAAAACGAGAATCAATGCCGCTGTCCCCAATCCAAGGAACGCCAGGAACAGGGAAATCTTCCAAAGCGGCCACAGGTCCATCAGAACGAACCCCATCAAGTAACTGCCAGCGGCGGATGCAATGATGTTACTCAGGTACAGGTAACTAAGTCTAGCTCCAGCCCGTGAATCGGAAGACACGGTGAGGTGGCTTACCAACGGAAACACCGCGCCCAACGCGCCCGCCGCCAATGCCACCAGCGGCAGCGTGAACTCGTAGGATATTCCTAGCAGTGCGGCATACGAAAGTAGTGACGCTACGGCGAAGCTAAGCAATGTGGAAAAAAGCACCAACGCCGCAACGACGTTCAGCAAGTGTTCCCGCTTTTGGCACAACCTGCGCGACCACAGCGACCCAAGAGCAATGCCGCCAAGGAATGCTCCCAGCACGAAGGAGAAACAACGCGGGCTTCCTCCCGTAACGAACGAATAAACACGGTACCAGACGATTTCGTAGCCCAGCGAAACAAACCCAGCCATAGCCGCCAGCATCATGCCCGCCGCGAACGGCAACTTGGCTACGCTGGCCGTAGAATCTTCGTCAATGGATCGCACATGGCCGTCAATTACCGGTTTGCCGCGAAGTAACAACACAGCCAACCCAACCGAAGCGTTCAACCCCGCCGCCAGATAAACGGAGCCCGACATCCCCAGCAGCGGCATCGTATAGAGCGCCGCCGCAAAGCAAGCGACAGACGACCCCAACGTGTTTGCGAAATATAACATGCCTACCGACCGTCCAACATTGTCTGATCGCAGCACCAATTCCGCAGTCAACACAGGCAACGTAGCTCCCATCAAAATGGTGGGAAAGAGGATCAACGCGAAGGTGATCAGGAAGGTGGCCGGCGCTCCAGCGCCCGCCGTGAATCCCGCTACCAAGCGAAAGAGCGGCAGCGAAATGACTCCAAATGCGGCGATCCCCAGTTCCACCACGCCGAACATCGCAAGCCGGTTGATCCAAGACCGCGTAGACAGCCACCCGCCCAACATGCTGCCCAGGCCGAGCCCCAGCATAAATGCCGTCACAACAACGGTCACCGATTCAATGTTGACGCCGAAGATAGAGAACAGCGTGCGTTGCCAGACAACTTGGTACAGCAGCGCGGGAAAGCCTGAAATGAAAAAGAGGAGATAAAGCCAGTGGGATGCCATTCGTGGGAAACTTCAGTATCCCGCAAATCTCAGGATCCGTGGCCCGTTCGACATCGAAACAATAGGAGCTTTCAGCTATTATGGGATCACCTTAATGACTGTCATTTTTTTATCTATCTCCCGGCCCAGTTTGTATCCGAGTACTGAAGTCCCCGTTGCAATGCCGAGAAAGATTGGGATGACGACGGCAGCCGAGTCACTGGCTGTTCCCCCCGTGTAGCCCCCTAACGTCAAGCCGGTGAGTACTCCGATGGTCGTGCCCAACCCTCGACCCCAGGAACCGCGGCCACGCTCGACCTTCAGAGTCGTGACGGATTCACGAGGAATGGTCGCATTACCTTTTGGATGCTTGACGCGGTCCGACGTGTTGGTTACATCAACGACCAGTTCGGTATCTCTGACGTATGCGGCTTCGCCCTTGATTCTGGCTCCGTCCGGAAGAGTCACTTCGACAGGGTGGCCGACGATAGTGCCGGCCAATTCATTCCACTTGAGTTCAAGCGGCTTGGGTTGGGAAAAAGCACAAACTGCCGCCATGAGCGACAAAGACAATAGACGCATGGTTCTGAACATGCGGTTAGTATATCGCTTTAATCTTCTTCTTGACCCGTTACACGAAGCACAGCCAGAAGAGCCTCTTGCGGGAATGGCCACGCGGTCAACGCACCTCATCGTTTTCTGCCTTCCTTCCGCACTTTCTTGCGGATGGCCGGACAGTTTCGCGGGATACAATTTTCGTGCCAATTGCCGCTTGCGGCGGCCTCGAACATCTGGGGAGGCATCCCTCTAACTCAGCCTGAATTATCCCAAACTTGGGGTGATTTCTGTTTAGACACACTTCGGCGGGGGGCGTGAGTCTTTCCACTTTTCAAATTGATGGAACCGGTTTCGCTTCACCCGTTTTCGCTGCCGCCCAGCAACTTCGCCTGCTTTACAGGCACAACCTCCCTGGCCAAATCTAACCAAGAGGGCTGCTTTCGAGTATTCCGTTTTACCGGTCCCACCAACCACGTTTTTTTAGCTTCTCGAATCGATACGAGGGCTGGCTCCCCTTGCGGGGAGCGCTTCAAAAAGAGCATTCTGCGCAGAATTTATCTCTCTGGGTAAAAGCGTAGCAGGCGGGTGCAAGGGGTTGCGGCTGCGGCATCCGGTAAGTGATTGTGAAGGCGGGAGTTAGAAATATGTTTGTTGTGGGAACGCCCTTCGGGCGACCCTTTGGATGCCATTGCCCTGGCGTGAAGACCGGCTTCGCCTTGTCCTGGATTTGCAGGCGCTACGGCACCACCAACCACGAGAATCTCTCCGGCCGAACGTGGACAATTGCCCTCGACACCCACTCTCATAGCTTCTTAAAAGATTCATTAACGATGCGGAGCCCTCTAGTGGTATTCCGCTTAAAGTCGGTTAGGGGGTGAACATCTTGGGTTAGGCTCAGCACCGACTTCATGAAGCAAGATGAAAAAGTCACTCCTCGGCGTCCAATAATGAAGTGCCGAGAATCCAGAAAACTTCTCTACCCCCCAAACCACAATTTCAACAAAGCCCCTCTAATCCCGCTCCCGTCATTGGCCGCCATCCACGTCGACGCACCCATCCCTAGGCGTTTCCCGTGCGGCGGGAAACCCGCAACAGCGAAGCACCGGCGGATTGTGTCTAAATTTACGCAAACTTGCGCCACACCCGCCCCCCCATCGAAAATAGATTATGTCCACAACCTTCCTCGAAACGCCGTCCCCAGAAGTGATGGCGAAGTACGAGGCCGTCATCGGCTTGGAAGTCCACGTTCAACTCGCCACCAGAACCAAGATCTTCTGCGGCTGCGCCACCAGCTTCGGCGCCGCGCCCAACTCAAACGTCTGCCCAGTCTGTCTGGGTCTACCAGGGGCGCTCCCCGTTCTGAATCGCCAAGGCGTCGAACTTGCCATCCGCGCTGGGCTTGCGTTGCATTGCGAGATCGGCGAGCAGTCCGTTTTCGCCCGCAAGAACTACTTCTATCCGGATCTCCCCAAGGGATACCAGATTTCCCAGTTTGAAGAACCGGTTTGCGGCAAAGGGTATGTGGACATCATGCTCGAATCAGGCCCCAAGCGCATTGGCGTGACCCGCGCCCACATGGAAGATGACGCCGGCAAGAGTCTGCACGACGGCCACCGGGATTCCGACAAGTACACCTACGTCGATCTCAACCGCTCCGGCACGCCACTGATCGAAATCGTTAGCGACCCCGATATGCGTTCCTCCGACGAAGCCTACGCGTACATGACCGAGATTAAGCAAGCCATGCAGTTCACCGACGTCTCCACGTGCGATATGGAAAAGGGCCACCTGCGCTGCGATGCGAACGTATCCGTGCGTCTGCCGGGCGCTGAGTTGGGTACCAAGGTGGAAGTGAAGAACGTCAATTCATTCCGCTTTTTGAAGATGGCCATCGATTACGAAATCAGCCGCCAGATCGGCGTGGTCGAAGGTGGCGGCAAAGTTAAGCAGGAAACGCGGCTGTTCAATTCCGAAACTGGCGAGACGGTAAGTATGCGCAGCAAGGAACAGGCGCACGACTACCGGTACTTCCCCGAACCGGATTTGGTTCCGCTCCACATTAGCCGAGCGTGGCTAGACCGCGTGAAAAGTGAGATGCCGGAATTGCCAGCGGTGAAGCGCAAGCGCTTCGTGGAAGAGATCGGTCTGAGCGAGTATGATGCCGGCGTTCTTACCGCCACACGCGAAATTTCCGACTACTACGAGCGCGCCACCAGTGCTTCGGGCGATGCCAAGATTACCGCCAATTGGGTAATGGGAGATCTGGCCGCAATGTTGAAAGCTGCGGAGAAAGACATCGGCGAATCGCCCATCTCCCCCGAAAACCTGGGCGCGCTCGTCACGCTGATCGGCAAAGGCGAGTTGTCAGGCAAACTGGCCAAGGACATTTTTCCCAAGATGTTCGCTTCGGGCGATTCAGCGCAAGCGATCATGGATCGCGAAGGCTTGCGGCAAATCAGCGATACGGGCGCGCTTGAAAAGATCGTGGATGATGTATTGGCCGCCAATCCGAAACAGGTAGAGCAATACAAAGCCGGCAAGATAGCGGTGATCGGCTTCCTGGTTGGACAGGCCATGAAAGCATCCCGTGGGCAGGCGGCTCCCGGTACGGTGAATGATCTGTTGAAGAAAAAGCTGGACGCATAGGCCGGTCCTAACACGCCCACTCGCCGTCAAATTCGTATACAAACTAGGCGCCCAGCAGTTACATGTGCGTTTCAATCCCTTAACATTTGCCCGAAGCAAAAACCTACTAATGCCTTGATTCATCAGCGTAAACACTGTCTACGCAAAGATGCGCGAAAAATCGTTACAAAAACAGGTTTGACGCGGGGCCTTACCTCGGCTACGCTAATAGAGTGAAGTCTCCTCTCGCGCGATTTACGCCATCCCGGCAGTACTCTCGCGGCGGCCTTGCGGCGCTGGCTCTGGCCGCGCTGTTTACAGGTTTCGCCTGGCAGTGGCCCATCGTTGGTGTGGCCGCGGTTCTGTTCTTCATCAGCGCCTCTGTTTTACTCTTCTTAGCTTTCCGCCCCGCCATCGAAATCCACAGCACACACTTACTTTACGGTTCAAGGATAATCCCCTGGTACGCAGTTCGCCGGGTCGATCGCACAGGCTGGGTTACCCCGCTTGGTATTTTCCTTGAATTGGACGAGAAGAAGAAACAGTTGATTCTTTTCCCAGGCGATCTTGATAGTTCCAAGCAGTTGCTTCGGATGATCCGGAAACATTCCAACGAAGCACTGCTCGACGGAATTCCACATCGGCAAGTTTGGGGAGACGTTACTCCGCCGGCCCCAGTCCCCCGGCAGTTGCCTTCACCGCGGTATAAGTTGCTGCGATCCGAAGATGAGGCTGAAGTGGAAAGAATGTTCCAGCAACTGAAAACGGCCGGGCGCATCGATACGCAAGCGGGTCCGGACGGGAAGTAGTTGCGTAAACGCCGAAGTCTCTTACTTGTTCTCCTCTTCATTGGCATTGCGTGGTTTTTCAGCCCCACTTGGCTTTCCTGGCTCGGCCATTCTCTTATAGCGCAAGAGCAACCGTTCAAAGCAGACGCCATAGCTGTGCTTGCGGGCGATTCTCAAGGCGAAAGAATTGGGCGAGCCGTTGAGCTTGTCAGGGAACAGTGGGCGCCAATCGTTTTAGTTAGCAGCACAGGCAAGTTATTCGATACGTCAGAAGGGGACCTCGCCATCGACTGGGCCGTAAACCGTGGCGCGCCTCGGGAATGGTTCGTCTTGGTCGCCCATAATGCGGATTCGACGCAGGAAGAATGCGTCGCACTCGAAACCGAGTGCCGCAGACGCGGCATCAAAAAGCTATTGCTGGTAACCAGCGATTTCCATACTCGTCGCGCTCGGCGGATTTTGCAGCGGGTGGCCCCCCAGCTGGATATTCGGAGCGTGGGCAGCGCAACCGCGTCGTACGATCCTGATTCCTGGTGGAAGAGCCGCTCGTCGAGGAAAGTCTGGTTGATGGAAACCACTAAAACGGTGGCGGATTTTCTGGGGATTTGAACTAGAGAATTGAGCCGACGATGAAAGAATCTTTCCGAACCCTGTTGCCTTACTTGAAGCGGCACAAGCGTAAACTTGGCCTGGGTATGGGCGCCCTGGTGATAAAGGATCTGTTGGCAGTTCTATCACCCTTGATCATGAAGCGTGGAGTGGACGCATTAACCACGCATTTCGAAATGCGCGATGTCTTTGTGTTCGCGGCCTTGTTGATGCTCTTGTCCGCTTTCAAAGGCCTGTTCCAATACTGGATGCGCGTACTGTTAGTAGGCGTTTCGCGCGATCTGGAATTTGATCTGCGCAATGATTTGTTCGCGCATCTGGTGTACCTCTCAGCGCCTTTTTATCAGCGTTTCCGCACAGGCGACATCATGACCCGCGCTTCAAGCGACTTGAACGCTGTCCGCATGATGGCCGGCCCAGGGGTCATGTACTGGTGCGAGACTACGCTGCTATTTGTGTTGGCGGTTGCCGTCATGGCGGCAACCGATTGGCGCCTGACGCTGCTCGCCTTATCGCCGGCCCCGCTCATCGTAATTGCGGTGATCTTTTTTGGCCGCCGTATCCATGTGCGGCACGAAGCGGTGCAAAAGCAATTCTCCGACATCTCAAGCCGCGTGCAGGAGAACTTAGCCGGTGTCCGCGTGGTGCGGGCTTATGCCCAGGAAGACCACGAGATGCAAATTTTCGAGCGCCTGAACCAGAGCTACATTCGCGAAAGCTTACGCCTTGCAAGGTTGTCCGGTGCGTTCATGCCGCTTCTGCAAGGCTTGATTGGGTTGACGTTCCTGATGGTGTTGTGGGGTGGCGGCAGGCGTCTGTTGGCTGGTGAACTTTCCGTTGGGGGCTTCGTCATGTTCCATACCTACATGGGAATGCTGATCTGGCCGATGATCGCCATGGGTTGGGTAGTGAATCTGATCGAGCGTGGCAATGCGTCGCTGGCCCGAATTCAGGAAATGCTGGGCGTCGAGCCTTCGATCAAGTCGCCGCTGAAGCCCCTAGCGGTGCGGGAACCACGTGGGGCCATTTCGCTCGAAAACGTTACCGTGCAATTTGATGGGCGGACGGCGCTCGATGACGTTTCCCTTGCGGTTCGCTCGGGGGAGACAGTGGCGATTGTGGGTCGTACCGGATGTGGCAAGACCACTCTAGTTCGCCTGCTGGCAAGATTGATCGACCCATCGAGCGGCGTGCTACGCATGGATGGCGTGGATCTTCGCCAGTGGGACTTGACGCAGCTGCGGGAGCAGATCGCCACCGTGCCGCAGGAGACATTTTTGTTCGGCATGACGCTTGAACAAAACATCGCATTCGGTGTTGCCGGAGCCACGCGGGAGCAAGTGGAGTGGGCGGTAAAAGTGGCGGGGTTGGATACGGATTTGACTTCGTTTCCTCAGGGGCTGGACACGATGGTCGGCGAGCGTGGCATAACGCTATCGGGGGGCCAGAAACAGCGCACGGCTATTGCCCGCGCCGTGTTGCGCAATCCGCGATTGCTGATTTTAGATGACGCCCTCGCAAGCGTTGATACGGTAACTGAGGAAAAGATCCTGAAGGCGTTGACCGAGGTGATGCAGGGCCGAACGAATATTCTGATTTCGCACCGAGTGTCAACCGTGCGGAATGCCGATCGCATAATCGTGCTCGATCACGGGCGCGTGGTTGAGCAAGGGACGCACGACGAGTTGTTGGGCTCGGGCGGCTACTATGCCGACCTGCATCAGAAGCAGATGTTGGAACAGGAATTGGACGCGATCTAGCAGCACATTAAGTGGAAGCCCCAAGACCTCTAAGCATCTTTCCCACGGTGCTCTAGAGTTGGTATCCGATTTCATACTCTCCTGTCCAGTACTACACTCAGTCTAGTTCTAAAACTATCCAGGAGAAATACTATGTTATTCAAATACGTGCTGAGGTTCCTCAAGAACACGAAGGGGCAAGACCTGATCGAGTACGCGTTAATGGCCGGTTTTGTGGCTCTCGCGGCGGGAGCAATAATGCCAGGCATATCAACTGACCTCAGTACTATTTTCTCGAAAGTCAGCTCTACGATGTCGAATGCAGCCGCTTCTTAGAAGCTCAGTTTTGAAAGGCGCTAAAACGCCTCAAGGGCGGTTGCAGGCTCCTGAGTGTCGTGAAAACGCGGATGCGGCAGATTCACTCAATGGAGCCATTTTGGTGGATTAACTTCCTCCTCATCCTCCGAGTCTTCGTAAGGGTTTTCCATCGCCGTCGCCATCGTCATCGCCTCGTAGGCGGCTTCAGCGATTTCTTCGTCATCCGAGTCCCTTAGATCTTCGAGGATTTCTCGCGCCTCTTGCGGACGGATATTGCTGGCGTTGATAGCTGCAATCAGCAAATCTTTTGGGGTGTGCGGGTCCTTCAGAAGCTTGGCAATATGAGACCACGCGGCGCCGATTTCCCAATTGCCGGCCGCCTCCACTGCTTCCAAACGAATGAGTGGATCGGTGCTTTCCAAAGCCTCCAGGATCTGATCGTCAAAGCCGCGAACCCACTGCATCGAAAATACAGCCGTCAGTACCCACTCTTTGTCTCCACTGGAATACGCAGTCCTGATCGCGTCAGGATGCCACTTCTCAGGGGCTCGTACCGATGCCTCCAGAACTCGACGGCGTACTTCCTTGGGGTTAGTTTCATCCCGGTAAAGGACATGCAGCGACTTTTGGATCTTATGAAACATGTCCTCGGAAATGGGCACACTATCCGGGTCATCAAATTCATCTAAGTCTGCCTCTTCGAGGGCTGCTCCAAAGGAAATAGCGGCTTTGGCGCGCAGTTGCTCTGGCTGGCCGGCATCGCGTAGTACCGTTAGCAACACAGTCGCCAACTCATCATTTATAACGGCGTAATCGCCAGCAAGCCCGGCGGCTACGAGACGGTCGGATTCGTTGGCCCCGTTATCGACCAGAATCTTCTCGATCACCTTCGCGGCATCCTTCGGCCAATCCCAAGGAGGCGTGTTTTGCAAAGTCTCAAGGTTCATGTCAGTTGCTCTTGAAACTATTTTAAGCAAACTTCAGACAAGGCGGAAATCCTTCAGCGTGGCCGACCAGGGGGAGTATCCGCGGCTAGCCGAATAAGGGTCGTCTTCGACGGTGAACAGAACGTCCATGCGTTGCCCAGCCCGCAGCGTTTCCGCATGATGGCCCAGATCCCAGGCCTTCATCGTAAGGGTTCGTCCGTTGTGCCGGAACTTCAGGCGCAAGTGCTTGTCCGCGAAAACCTCCCCGTGCGAGGCGAGCTCCACATCCTTCGCCGCCAACAAAGGCGCGGCGTTGCCCATTCCGAAAGGGGCCATGGAAAGGATCGCTGCCGCGGTTGCATCGTTCAACTCGGTGAGCGAAACCATCGCATCCACTTCGTGGGTCTTACGGAAATCATCGGAGCTCAACTGCGATTGGGCCACTTGTTGAAAGCGCTCGCGAAACTCTTCAAGCCGCGCAAATTCCAGGGTCAATCCCGCCGCCTGCTTATGGCCGCCGAATTTCACGAATAGATCGGCCATGCTTTCAAGGCCATTCAACAAGTGGAAATTCGCGGCGCTGCGGCCGGAGCCTTGCACGCGGCCTGTTTCGATATCGATGCTCAATACAAACGCCGGGCGATGGAAGCGATCCACCATGCGGCTGGCCACGATCCCCACTACGCCCTTGTGCCAGTTTTCGCCGGCGAACACAAGAGCATGCATGTCGTCGGTTACCGGGATGGCATCGCATTCACGCAGAATCTGGGCAATGATTTCTTGTTCCGTCTGTTGGCGCTCGGTGTTATGCGCGTTGAGTTGTTCGGCCAAGGCGCGCGCCCGTGGGCCGTCGGCAGTCAAGAACATTTCAATGGCGTCACCGGCGTTTGCCATGCGTCCGGCGGCGTTGATGCGTGGGGCGATGCGGAAAGCTACTTGGCCCGCCGACGGCGATTGATGGGGCTCAAACCCGGATACATCGAGCAGAGCGCGCAGACCATGATTGCGGGTCGCTGCCAGATCCAGCAGGCCATGATGCACGATGATGCGATTCTCGCCTACAAGCGGGACCACATCCGCCACCGTCGCCACCGCGACCAGCTTGAGGAGGCTGCCGAGAATTTTGTGCCGGCGAGCCGCCTCCCAACGGAGCGATTCGAAGAGAGCTTGAATCAACTTGAAAGTAACGCCCGCTCCGCATAGGCCTTTTTCCGGGTAGTTGCAATCGAGGCGATTCGGATTCAGCACAGCTACAGCGGGAGGCAGCTCTTCTTCGGGCAAGTGATGATCGGTCACGATACAATCAATACCCAGCGCGTTGGCTTGCTTCACAACGGCGCCGGCACGGATGCCTGTATCCACACTGATGATCAGCTTTACGCCATCGGCTGCGGCGCGGTCAATCACTTCCGGATGCATGCCGTAGCCATCTTTCAAACGGTGCGGCACATGGAAGCCCGATTCCAGTCCGGCCAGTTTCAAAGCTGTCTTTAGGATGACAACCGAAGTGGTTCCGTCAACATCGTAGTCGCCATAGAGCAACACTTTTTCCTGGTTGTCGATGGCGCGGCGCAGACGGTCCACGGCAGCGGGCATGCCTGCCATGGTCATCGGATCGTGCAGGTGATCAAGCGACGGCTGCATGAACCTGCGCACCTCTTCCGCTGTGCGGAACCCTCGTTTCCAAAGGATTTTCGAGACAATGGATGGCGTGCCCCAATCGGCGGGCAGATCTACAAGAATCGGCTCAATCCAGCGGGCTGGTTTAGTTTTTGGAGAAGTAGGCGCCGCCGAGGGGCTCATCATCAGCATCCTCCCCATCGAAACCAGGACCGAACATATCAAACTGCCCGGCGATTTCGAGCAAGTTTTTGAACCAGTTGGTGGAGACGCTAAACATGTACGATTGCCCTTGGGTATCGAAGCTTAGATCCACGGAGGAAATGAAGCCTTCGTACATTTTGAGACGCTGCAAATCGCGCGACATATTGCGGCGTTCGTCGCGCTCCAAGTCGAGATCGTCCAGTTGGTCCATGAGTTCAGCGATGTGCCCTTGGGTAAGAATTTTGTAATGGACCACGACGATCTTGATTCCAGCGCCTTCGGCGACATTGAGGAATTCGCGGAAATCGGGATGAGCCTCGGTGTCCCAGTTGATGGACATGTCACGGTCGATTTCCGAGCGCCCTAGTCCATAGAAAACGGCGAACTTTTTTTCGCGAAGTTCCGCTTCAATTTCTTCTTTAAGCTTGTCGAGATTTTCGTAGGTCATCGTTCAGCCACCACCAGCACATCATATTGAATTCCAAGGTCGCGCGCTGAGGGCGTCACGATCGACTTCTTACCTATATAGATCTTCCTACTTTGATTGATCGCCTGGCGCACATCATTTTCGCAAACGAAATCAGTTATTTCAAGTTTGGGAGGAGCGGGTGGAGGCGGCGGAGGAACGGGAGCGGCAGGTTTCGGATCGGCGGCTCTGGGCGCTTCCGGCAAGTCGCATCCGCAATTTGGTGTGGGCGCCGGAGTGGGTAACCCACGGGAGGCCAGGAAGCGGTCCACAATGGAGGCGACGTTCACTGTGGAGGCAGTTGCGTCGGAGAGGCCGCGCCCAGTTAGATATCGTTCCACGGCGGCGGCGACCGTAGCCTTGTCCATATTTGTTGGCATGTTGATTTGTGTTGGGGAAGCTTCCTGATCGGCGGGCCGCGGCGGAAAAGCCTCTTCCGGTTTGCGCACAGCCCAGGCCAGACGTTTGGTGTTGATCAAGTGTAGCGGCGAGACGTTGTCGCCCGTGGCGTTGCCCGCGATGGCTCCGCAGCCCAGCGTCATGGCGGGGAAGACATTGGTGGTGATGCCGGTTGAACCTTGCGGTGTGGGTGTGTTCACCAGCACCCGGAAAGCGGGCATGCGACGAGCGAATTCGCGCGCCTTGGCATCGTCTTCCGTATGGATGCCACAGGTATGGCCCAATCCTCCGAAGCGCAGAATCGCTTCGCAGGCATCGACGGCTTTGTCGAAGCTATCGACGAAATAGAGGGAAAGCACGGGGCTCAGCTTTTCGGCTGAAAGTGGATGATCGTGGCCAATGCCGCCCAGTTCGGCGATCAGCACAGTGGTGGAATCGGCGACGTTGAAACCGGCCATTTGGGCAATCTTGCGCGGGTCTTGACCAACACAATCGGCGTTGACGGTAGTGCCTTGGCGGAACAGGAGCTTGGCGAGCGCCGCGGCTTGCGGGGCGTCGCAAATGTGCGCACCGCGATTGCGCAGCTCTGTTAGTACAGCATCGCGCAATGGTTTTTCGGCAACGAGAGTTTGTTCGCTGGAGCACAGCGTTCCGAAGTCAAACGTTTTTCCGCTGAGCACTTTTGCGACGGCCTCGCCGATGTTGGCTGTGGTGTCGAGCAGCACGGGAACATTGCCAGGGCCAACTCCGTAAGCAGGTTTACCACTCGAATAAGCGGCCTTAACGATGCCGCTTCCGCCAGTTGAAAGAATCACCGCCGTGCGTTTGTGGCGCATCAGTTCGTTGGCGCCTTCCATGGTGGCGTTGGTGGCGCATTGAATAATGCCGTCGGGCGCACCGGCCGCGGTGGCTGCTCGGCTCAGCACATCGACCGTCGCGCAGGTGCACGCCTTGGCGCGAGGATGGGGGCTGAGCACAATCGCATTTCCGGCCTTGAGCGAGATTAGAGTTTTGTAGATTGCGGTGGAGGTTGGGTTGGTGGTGGGCAGAATGGCGGCGACCACACCGACGGGTTCGGCAATTTCCACGACTCGTTCTTCGGGCAGCTCGCGAATGACGCCGATAGTTTTCATGCCTTGCATGCGGCGCGGAAGCAGGTCGGCGGCGAGCATGTTTTTGGCGTGCTTGTCTTCAGCGCGACCGTAGCCGGTTTCCTGGACGGCCATTTCAGCGAGGCGCATGGACGCCGCCCGAGCGGCGCGAGCCATGGCTTCGACAATGGCGTCTACCTGTTGCTGATTAAAGCGGCGGTAGGGTTGCCAGGCTGTGTAGGCCAACTCAACTTTGGCTCGGACTTCCTGAATAGACAGGAGGTCTTTGTCCTCAAGCATGTCCGTGGGTCCCGATTACTTACCGTTTTTCAAGCCGCCGGGCACGGCCTTTTCCACTTCTTCGTGGAGGTTGGGGATGACATGAACACTGACCAGTTCGCCAACGCGGCGCGCGGCTGCTGCACCTGCGTCGGTTGCGGCTTTCACGGCGCCAACATCGCCGCGAACGGTTACGGTGACATAGCCGGCGCCGATGAACTCCTTGCCTTGCAGGATCACGTTGGCGGTTTTCACCATTGCGTCAGCAGCCTCAACGGCGCCGACGAGACCTTTGGTTTCCACCATTCCTATGGCTTCCATGCGCGTCTCCATCTTGGACATTTCACCTCGATTTTTCACGGTAGCACATGTGGGGGCTGGAAGGGGTGGGGTTTATGGCGCCTCAAAGCCTTTCGACCCTTTCCACCGTTGATGAAATCATCGGGGTTATTGAAACCGATCTGAAAATGCAAAAAGGTGTTGTTAGAAACGATTGGGTAATTAATAGTCAAATCGACGGGCTTTGGCTTGTCTTGGGAAGTCGCTTGAAATCAGTAGGTTCCTCATTTCACACTCGGTTGGGTCCAGGCATTCACTGTGAATTATTCAACGCTGGTATCCCAGTGCCATTGATCGCCGCTGGTGCGGTCTTCAATCAGAAGCGGTCTTTGTACCTCAAGCTCGTAACTCAGAAAGGAGCATCTTTCATGTTTTTCGATTTTGGATTGCCCCAGAAGCTCCACGGATTAGGGGTGGCTTTCGCCTCATACAAGGAGTCGCCAACAACCGAGCAGTCGAAATATTTTTTTCTGATCAACTACAGAGAATCGGAGGACGACTTGGAGGCACGTTTTAGCGCCTGGTTAGAAGAGAGGCTTCGACAAGGCCTATTACGTTGGCGGGACACTCTCGACAATTAGGACACCGCCCAGCGTGTGCCGCGCCCTTCCAGCTTCACGCGTCCAGCGGCCTTCAAGTCGCTCAGCGCCTTCTTCCCCAACAGCGGACTTGCCGCCCCAAGATCCGCCAACATAAACTCCCCAGCCTGCTCCAAATTCGTCTGCTCCACCAAATCACTCTTGGCCGGATGCCCTGCTAACTTTTCAATTTAGTTGACACGCCCTATTCCTGAGCGAAACAATACAGAGGCCATGTTCAAAAACGCTATTAAAACTCTAGTCCTCGTAGCCGCATGCTCTTCGTTGTTCGCCCAAGAGGACAATTACAACGTCCACCTGTGGGAACCCGGCAAAGTGCCGCTATCGGTCGGCGAGGGTCCGCTCGACAACCCTTTCCTCACCGTCTTTGCTCCGCCCGCAGCTAAGCGCAACGGTTCAGCCGTCATCATCGCCCCTGGTGGATCCAACATCATGTTGATGTATGGCCTTGAAGGTATTGAAGTGGCCGAGCGCATGAATGACTGGGGCACCGTGGCTTTTGTGCTCACCTACCGCCTGTCGCCGCGGTACAACGAAGCAGCCCGCGTGCTCGACGGCAATCGCGCTATGCGCCTAGTCAAAACGCGCGCCAAGGAATGGGGCATCGACCCGAATCGCATCACCTTCGCCGGTTTTTCCGCCGGATCGAACATGGCGCGAGGCGTCGCTAACGGCGCCGGACCTGGTGACCCGAATGCCGCCGACCCCATCGACCGCACGGATTCGAAGGCTCATTCCCTGGTGATGGTTTATGGCCCCGGCCGTTCCAATCCCAAAGAGAACCTTAAAGAATTTCCACCGACGTTCCTATTGTCGGCTGCGGCAGATCCGGGGGCAGCCAATGGTTCAGCACAGTTATTCTTGGACATCAACAAGGCCGGGGGCGTCGCTGAACTCCACATTTTCCAACGCGGCCGTCATGGTTTTGGCGCCGCTTCGACCAGTCCCGAATTTAGCCCTTGGATGGATGCCTTAAGGCACTTCCTGGATTTGAACAACTTCTTTGCGAGGACGAAATAGGGATGCGTTGGGCACTTGTATTAGTTACTGTTTGTTACTTGCGGGCAGCGGATGCTCCTAAGTCAGTGAATGACGGTTACGGAGATTTTGTATATGTTCCGGCCGGAGCTTTCAAGATGGGCGATAACTTCGGCGATGGCGAACCGCGCGAAAAGCCAGTGCACACGGTGGACCTGGACGCCTTCTACATCGGCAAATATGAAGTTACTAACGCGGATTGGAAGAGGTTTCAAAACGACCCTCTTTATGATGACCCCAAGCTTTGGCCCGACGGCCGCCCAGTTCCGAAAGATCAAAGCCCGTACTGGAACCAGAAGCAGAACCACGGCGGCGGCACGCCCGATAGTGACAATTATCCAGTGCTTGGCGTGAACTGGGATGGGGCCACTGCCTATTGCAAATGGCTCAGTATTAAAACTGGGAAGAAATACCGGCTTCCCACTGAAGCCGAGTGGGAGAAGGCGGCACGCGGCGTCGATCAGCGACGATTCCCATGGGGTAATACCATAGATCATAGTTACGCAAACTTTGCGGGCGCGCAAAAATTCGATACAGGGCAGTTAGTGGGATATTACGACGGAAGCAAGCGCGGCGACGAACAGACTAAGAATGGAGCTTCGCCCTACGGAGTGATGGAAATGGCAGGTAATGTGATGGAATGGTGTTCGGACTGGTATAGCCGCACTTACTATTCCGTTTCGCCCAAGAAGAATCCAAAGGGCCCAGCCAAGGGAGCCTTTCGCGTGTTGCGGGGCGGCTCATTTTTCTTTGAAGGGCAGGATTTGAGGAGTTACGCCAGGTCCGGGGGATGGCCGTCGTTGCAGGCCTGGCGCATGATCGGTTTCCGTCCTGCGCGCGAGCCCTAGGCTATTCCCTCAAAGGCATGAAGTCCCGAAGTTATCCACCTTTCGTATCACTTCGTCCGCGCCTGTTTCTTTCGATAGCTCAATAATCAGCGCGGACGCTGAAACCGAAAGCAGGACGCTTCTGTTGGGAAGTGCAAGTTCCTGCTCAAGACGCCTCCCCAATATCCTGGCGATTTCCGAACGAAACGGATCAATACCGGCTGGCCTATGGACGATAGCCAGAAACGCCGGCCCTGACCATCGAAACAAATCATCAACGATGGTGAGGTAGCTTCGAAGGTGACTGAGAAAGGCGCGCATGATTTGATCGCCAGCCGCATAACCGTACTTTGTATTGATGATGCCAGTCCTATGCACGAAGAACAATACCGCAAAGGTATTGGTATGGACCCCGTCATATTGTGCGGCGAGCATTGCTTGCCCATCGGGCCTCGAAGACAAACCAGACACCGGGTCTTTTGCGGTTTGGTTGGTTGGTGACGAAGTACGGCTTTTGTGATTTAGTTCCGAATGAAGCCGAGACACCATCTGAGTGCTTTTTTGCTGCTGCCTTTTCGATTCCTCGCGTAGCGAAGCTAAACATTCATTGAGCTGAGAGCGGCACTCCATTAAAGATTGGGCACTGGAGGCACGCAGGACTTGCTGTTCTAACTCTCGTAAGTTTTCGACCGAATCTGACCCATTGGAATGAATATCGGCTACGGTGCGAATCGCGGCGCTGGCCATCGATTGTAATTCCGCCGCTTGGTTACGAAGGTACTTGGTGGTCTCATTTTTATAATCCTCGAGAGCTTTGTCGGCGGCTCCTGAGATGGCATAGATCTCCGAACTCTCCTTCGAGGTGCGCAGCCGTTTGTCCAACTCCAGGATCGAATCCTGAAAGCGGACATGGCTCCCCGCATCGGCGCAAATCGCCTCACGTCCGATGGCTCCGAGCAACATCTGGCTCAGCGAAGCCATCGCTTTGTTATTATCAGTGTTACTGGAATCGTTGAAGCTCTTCGCCAATTCGGTACTCTACATGCAGACTTATCGACGCGCAGAGGTAGAGCTTGAAGCTAATCGTCCAGCTTAAGAACTGTTGCTTCGTCAGTCCACTTGGGTTGAGTCAGCCGTAGGCTGGCAAATAGCAATGTAGCGCCGATGATCAGGCAGCCTGCCTTGCCGCCGGGTGAAGAGAGGAAGGCGAAATAGGGCAACCCATGGCTGGTGGCTCCGGCGCAGATTCCGCAGAGCAGACCGCCCAGCAGGGCAGTGAGGCGGACGGCTTGAATGCGGAATGAATATTCGGATAGCTGGACTACTTTGGTGGATCTGGTACCCATATGTTGTGCCTCCCCAGTTGGCGGATGAGTTTCGGGATTGAAACTCATGATCATAGTTTATATCGCGGTGGTTGGTTCGAGTTGAGTGGTGGAGTGCGACATAAAAGTGGAAGCTAGGCGGCTTCGGTGCATTGAGCAGAAGCCTGGAACGGACCGGAACATTTCCGAGTGCTTAATTAAGGCGTTTTCCAATGACCGTCTTGCAGCCTGCTTCGATGACACCCGAACCATTGAGTTCAGCTAGCTAGCTAGCAGTCGTTGAAGCCGATGATTTACCTATTATGCGGCTTGCTCAAATGCGGCCGGACTGAAAAATGATTCAGAGAATTTATCCCTCTTGACTTTCGAAGTATCCGAAACTGCTGTGTTTCATCGGGGTCTCCTTTAGGCAAGCGTCTCGCGGACTTCGCTGACAGCATTCAGCACTGCGGTGAGCGAACTCATCGCAAGATCAATCAGAGCGTTGGCCATGATCGCCTTATCGAGCCTTACGGCTAGTATCTCCAGCCGATCCACTTGAAGTTCTGTAAGCTCGATTTCGTCGTCGGCAGCTAAGAGATTCCGAATCTCGATTTCTAGCAACCGTACTTGATTCTTGGCGCGCTGCAAGACAGGAGCTCGCCTCTCCGGCCCTGACGAAGTCAGATCCTCGTCGTCCACGCGCTTTATCTCGTCGCGTACTTTCTTGGCGGCTGCGGCGGCCTTGGTCAGGAAGATGATGCGTTCGTTGTTGGTCATTGTCTTGTTCTCCTATTGAGGCCTGGTACATTGATTGCTGGCCGCCACATAGCGGCCGGTCTTGGCGCGCTGCCCTGTCACGGCAAGCAACTCCGCATTTGTCGTCTTGAGTATTTCCTCGAGTGACAGCCTCTCGGGTGTCCCGGCGGGTAGGCCGCTGATTTTCGTTGTGATCGCGTGCACATCAGCAGTGATTGCGTTGACGTCATTATTCAGGTCGTTACATCGCTCATAGTCGAGATTGCCCTTCAAATCGTCGCCAAATGTTTTAAGTTGTGTGGCCAGATCGAAGACGTTGGGTTCCTTCGCCAGATCTGCGAAAGCGTTGCGCAGAGTACTAACCTTCGCCTTATTTGCGGCAAGTGGTTGCATGGCCGTCAAGTGGGCCGTGTATGCACTATCGAGCTTGGTGTAAATGTTACGAGTCGTGTTGTGGTCGCGCTCGGCATAGTCTGGCAGCACACTGTTCATCAAAGTGCGGGCGTCGGCCTTGCCTTCAATGAGCCCGTCCAGATACTGCTTAGTGACGAGTGTTTGGCGATCTTCTGCGAGTTTGTCGAGGGCTCCTTCGTCCCTCGCCGCTTCAAGGGCTCTGGCTTCTTCCCGATAACGGGCAGTCTCGGTGGCGATCAGATGGTCGACTCGTTTGCTATATTCGTCCATCAAATTCGTCAACTCGCGGGCGCACTCGCGGGCTACCTTGTCGGAACAACCTGCCAGGAGCAGACAAAGGGGTAATGTCATGGTCAAAGATTTGGTCATTGGATTCTCACTTGCTGGTTAGGATGGCCGGGATCACCCCGGCAGTGGTCAATGCGTGCAGAAGTGCGGCCAGATTGCTGGGCCTGATTCCGCCGCTGTAGTACCCAGCTAGCCGGTGGGCTCCGTTAGCGAGCAGGTCCTCGTAAACGGAGGCCGCTAATCGGGAACGCCGCAGCATGTGTGCTCTGATCTCAAGCGACCCGCGCTGGTCGGCCAAGTCTGATGGCATGTGCCCTCGGGCAGCGACGGCTGACGCACCTAGCAAAGCCGTCAGCATGGCGTCGAGCTTGTCGCGCTCTTTCTGCTTCGCAGTTCCGACGCTTGTCTTTACTAGTTGGGCTTGTGCCCGCAGGGACTCAACAACGCTACCTTGAAGCGTAAACTCCCCCACGGCCCGAATAACTTTCGCCGCCAGCTTATTGATGCCAGCGGTCTCCTCGTCACGCCGTTGGCGGATACCCATCAGATTCTTGTAGTGCTGCTCGTCTGCTTCAAGAAGTTGAAGCTGGAACCCAAGGTATATGGTGCTGGGTCTTTCTGGGATATGGGTGGCGAATGTTCTGTATAAAGTTGCGAGATTGGTAAGCGTTGCGCTGGCCTCGTTGGCTGCCTTGAGATCTGCCTGGGAGGGCTTGTCGTTTGCGCTGATTTTCAATAGATAGTCAGCGACAGGCTTCAGGCGCCCGATCTTCTCGAACCACGCTCCTATCGCTTTAGTTTCGCCCTCGGGGTTCGATGCCCCGAGCTTCGCCTTCAAGGCGGAGAGGGATTCATTCACCTCCTTTTGGCGATCCGCTATACCGGTCAACGCCTTCTTCCACTCGTCCGGCGAGGCGTTGCTCACGGACTGAAGTTGGTCTCTAACGCGCGCCACCGTCGCAAGGACATCACTCCACTCGCTCCACGAATTTACATCGGCCCGCGTTTGAAGGCGGGCTCCAATAAGGATGTTCTCTTGCTGGAGCCTCTGAACCTCCGCCAGATTGGCTACCGCTGTATCGAACACACTGGAGTCACGAACAAGGGCGCTTGCCGCCACTGCCGCCTGAGCCCTGGTGTCCTGACTCACGTTGTAGAGGCGTTGGGCCGGCAGCTCGGATGAGAGCAGAATGGCCAAAGAAAACCATCGAATTAGTTGCGTCATATCCCGGAAGCGCGAAAAGCTGAAAATGTCCGCAACAAAAATGAAATTAAACTTAGCTTGCGCCGTTGTGGCTCCCGCATCCAAAGGTGTATATTCTGAAGCACGATGAACAGAAGAAAACTGATCCGCGCCGCGCTAGGCGCCGCCCCGCTGATTCCCGCCGCAATCGCCCAGGAAGTTTCGAGACGCACAAATGGCCTGCCACGCCTCACCATCAAAGACGTAAAAGTGATCACCACCTCCGCGGGAGGAAACTACCGCTGGGTATTCCTGAAAATCATCACCAGCGAACCGGGACTCCACGGCATCGGTTCAGGTAATAACCAGTACCAGGTCAAGG
This sequence comes from Acidobacteriota bacterium, assembly GCA_025350695.1. Classification (GTDB taxonomy): domain Bacteria; phylum Acidobacteriota; class Terriglobia; order Bryobacterales; family Bryobacteraceae; genus JANXSF01. Next base: position 1,573 of record JANXXI010000339.1, on the reverse strand, counting down.
CCGTGATCGCCGCACTGGAAGAGCACCTTAAACCGTGGCTCATCGGCAAGGATCCGGATCGCATTGAAGACCTGTGGCAAGCGGCGCAAATGAAGACATACTGGCGTAACGGCCCGGTGAACAACAACGTGCTGGCCGCCATGGACATGGCGCTGTGGGACATCAAAGGCAAGCGCGCCGGCATGCCAGTTTACGACTTACTCGGCGGGAAAGCGCACGATGCGGTGGCGCTATATGATCATCAAGGAGGCCGCACGAAAGAAGCTTGCCTTGAGTCTCTTCAGAAATCTTTAGAGAGTGGATACCGCCACGTCCGCATCCAGTTCGGCCAAGGAGGATACGGCGGCGGTGGCTTCATTCCGGCTGGCGAGGGCAACCGTCCCGAGGGCGGATACAAGGGTTCCGCATTCGACGAAGAACAGTACGTGGATGCGATTCCCCCGGTATTTGAGTATCTACGCGCCAAAGCCGGTTTTAAGCCGAAACTTCTGCACGATGTTCATTCCCACATGTCCGGTCCGAACGCAGTGGAACTGGCTCGGCGGCTGCAACCCGCGCAGATGTATTTCGTTGAAGACATCCTGCCTCCGGAACAAATCGCCTGGTATAAAAACATCCGGCAAATTTGCTCAACACCGCAAGCTATTGGCGAAGTGTTTTCCCATCCCTATGAGATCATGCCGCTGATCACGGAGCGCCTGATTGACTTCATCCGCTGCCGGATTGCCGCCATGGGCGGAATTACTCCGATGCGCAAGCTGGTGGCGCTATGCGAATTGTACGGTGTCAAGACAGCCTTCCAGGAAGGTGGCGAAAACGATCCGGTGAATCAGTTGGCTGCCTACCACCTCGACATGTCGACTTCGGCTTTTGGGATTCAAGAGGAAAATCATTTCCCTCCCGTCGTGCACGATCTATTTCCCGGCATGGCGGAGATTCGCAAGGGGTACTTGTACGACAGTGGCAAGCCGGGCTTGGGTCTTGATTTGAATGAAGAGATCGCGGCCAAATATCCATTGGGGCAGATTCGCGGTGGCGGTGGCTACCCTACCGACCGGACCTTGGATGGAACAGTGGTGAAGCCATAACTTAGCACGGGCTGCGATCCCCCCTAGAATCCGGCGATGAAATGGTGTATACATCAGGCAGCAGTTGGAAAGGAGGGCTTTATGCCGAATCTAACTATGTTGGGCTGGATGTTCCTAGTCTGGAGTATTGTGACCGGCGTCCTTACGCTGGTGTTGATCTACCGTTCAGTGGTGGGGATGAAGGAAGACGATCAACTGTTCCTCGATCCAGCCGAATCTCGGTTTGAGGATGAGCAGCACGCGATTCTCGCCAAGCTCCAAAATATTAGGCCGTATGCCATGGGTCTTGGAATGGCATCAGCAGGATTGATGGCGGCCATGATCGGGTTGGTGGCGTATCGAGTTGGTGAGGTTGCGGCAAGCATGCGTAACCGACATGAATTTGCCATTCAGGCGGCAATATCGGACGTCTGAAGAAGATTCTCGCGGTAATTCCAAGGCATCCAGTTCGCAGGCGCTTGCGCCAGTTCGCGAGGATTCCGCAG
>JANXXI010000289.1 GCA_025350695.1 Acidobacteriota bacterium | reverse complement strand
GCGGAATCCTCGCGAACTGGCGCAAGCGCCTGCGAACTGGATGCCTTGGAATTACCGCGAGAATCTTCTTCAGACGTCCGATATTGCCGCCTGAATGGCAAATTCATGTCGGTTACGCATGCTTGCCGCAACCTCACTTTGCAACTTGAATGGAAGCAGAAAGGCTCTGATTATCCCTTCCGCGCCACCCAGCTATCGGACGGAACGCTCCGATTCATTTGCATGGCTACAGCATTGCTTCAGCCTCACCCGCCATCAATAATGCTTTTTGATGAGCCGGAACTTGGACTTCATCCCTACGCCTTGACTCTTCTGGGAAACCTATTCCGGCAAGTTAACAGGGAAGGATACAATTGCCAGAGGCAAGCCATAATATCCACACAGTCGGCGCTCCTACTAAACGAGATGGCGCCAGAAGATGTGGTGATCGTAGAAAGAATGGATGGCCAGTCGCAATTTCGAAGACTGCGCACGGAAGAGCTCTCTGAGTGGCTTGACGACTATTCGCTGGGGGAGCTCTGGCAAAAGAATGTGTTAGGTGCCCGTCCAATGGATGAACGCACTCCGCAGCCCTTGGGCAAAGGGGGAGATGTCTAGCCGTGACGCGACTATTAGTGATTGTAGAAGGGCCAACCGAAGAGTCTTTCATCAATAATGTCTTGGCACCGGAGCTCTGGCCAAATGAGGTGTATGCAAAAGCCATCATTATCGGCGTTCCTGGACAAAAGGGTGGGCGAGTGAACTATGCCCGTTTAAGTAAAGACGTTCTTAATGTGCTTAAGCAAGACCATACCGCGTATTGTTCAACGATGGTGGATTTCTATGGCTTAGGTGAAGGATTCCCAGGTCATCCGCCACCCCACAACGTTGCGAACATCGAAAAGGCTCGGCATGTGGAAGCCGCTGTGCGCTCGGACATCATCGATCGTATCCCGGACTTTCGTCCAGCCATTCGCTTCATGCCCTACATTCAACTTCAGTACTGTCCGGCTATAAGTCGAACAGATTCAGTTGGTTGGTCGAATCAACTAAAAGGTCTTGGGAGTTTGAAGGCTGAAGTACGTGTGAAATGGGGGTTTTCTCAAAAAGAGTGACGCTCAAAATCTGTAGAATTTGGTAGAGACTCATGTCCAATTCCAAACGTCGGCGAACGATGGCGACGAGCACGTAGATGGATACGGCGATCCAGATTTAAGTCTTGACCGCGTTCTCGCTGGTGCCGTAAAACTTCTTGATTCGCAGATGTTGCTTGATCCATTTGAAGAACAGTTCCACCTGCCAGCGCGACTTGTAGATCTGAGTAATTGTAACTGCCGGAAGTGCGAAATTGTTAGTTAGAAACTTGAACCGTTTTCCGGTTTCAACATCCAGGTAGCTCACGCGCCGCAACTGTTCTGGGTAAGCCTTGACCGAGCCACTGGCGGTGAGAATGACCGTATTGTCGGACCTGACCCCGGTAGCTTTGTCCACAGGACTTGAGTAACGGCGCTGCAGCAGGACGTTGGATTTAGTGCGCACAACGAAGAAGGCCGCGCTGAGTGTGAACACGTACAGCCGCTCAAAATCCAAGTAGGCGCGATCCATCACATAGAAGGCTCCCGCCTCCGGAGAAATCTGGTCAAGGATTTTTACATCATGGACCTTACCTGCGGTAATGCTAATGAAAGTGGGGATGTTGCCATGCAGATCGAGCAAGGTGTGCATCTTGACAGCGGCTTTGTTCTTCCTGAATTCGGCCCAGGGAAACAAGGAAAGACACAGATCGATGGTGGTCGAATCCAAGGCATACAACGCGTGATCCAACTCAACACCAATGTCTTGGCAGGAGTACAAAGGGCGTGCGATCCGTATCAGGACTTGCGCGAAGTCGGCATAGATCCGCCAGTCGTGGGTATCGTTAGCGTCGGCCAGGGTAGCTCGTGACACGCGGCCATGAAAACCCATATGGTAGAGTTTGCCGCCCAACGCTCGCAGGCATGCTTCTATGTCGCGCAGCCCGTCCCTGTAAGTGAGTTGGGCGAAGGCCATCGCCAGATATTGACCCCAGCAGGAGAAGCCTCTTGAACGGGTATCGCCACCATAACGGGAGACGCAGCGTCGAAATTCACGGTCAGGCAAAAAGCCCAATAACTGGGAGAAGATGGTTCGGCCTTGGTTCACTCACCATTGTGGCTCCAGCCGTCTTTTCTCGATTCTCGCCGCCGGTTTTGCTTCTAGCAAATTCAAATCGCGGCAACCTAAATCTGTGCTTAACTTGAACTAAAGACATCACATGCCAACACTGAATTCTTCGTTAGCCGGACACTACTGATTCAACTTCATGAATACGAGGGTTTGCTTTTCAGCGATCCACAGGCTTTTGCAAACGGCATAAACAAGGCCAATCTCGCGGCCACTTTTAAAGGTGTGAGAGACGACTTCGATACGCCAGAACACATCAATGACGCCCCGGAGACGGCTCCATCAAAGCGCATCAAGGCCGTCTGCACCTATTCGAAGGTCATCGACGGGACGAAAGCTGCGAAGGCGGTAGGACTTCGGCGCATGAGGACCGAATGCCCACACTTCCATGAATGGGTGGGCATGTTGGAGACGCTTCCAAAGCTTTAAGAAGCGTGGGACTATTCAGGAAAGTTTGTGCCGGGTATCAGCTTGGGAAAATCGGTCGGAATGTGGCCGTAAAGGTCGAGCGCGTCGCGCAGGTCCCTGAGTGCCTTCTCATGGATCACATTCACTCGCAATCTACGCGGTGAACTCGGACGGCACAATGTCAGATGTCCCCAATTCGAAGATTTACTGGCCGCCTCTCAAAGAGCCCCTGCCCAAACGGTAATTCGTAACACGATTTCGCGGCAAATGCCGTGATGCGACCGCCCGGTCACGTCACTCGCTGCCCGTTGAGCCCTGGCGACGGACGGGTTTTCCGCTGACTGGTTTCAAAACATTTCAAATGCTTCCATTCAAGACTACCGTAGCAGTATTTGCGATGTTGTTCTCACATGGAATTATCAAGACGTCCAAAATCCGTCCAGTTGAAAACATTTATCCGTTCCCGTTTTCCTGTCAGGCTCTTCTTGTGTGAGAATCGACCTCCGCTCCAGGCTCTTCTTGCATGAGACAAGACTATTCCAGCATATTCTCATCGAAGGATGAGCCTGAAGGTCGGCCTTTAGACCGGGCTCCTTTGTGTTTTCTTGTTTTCTTGTTTTGTTGTTTGGATTGGTAAAGGCACAACCGCAGTCGAGGCGGTGGGAATGTGGGAATCGCGT
>JANXXI010000272.1 GCA_025350695.1 Acidobacteriota bacterium | reverse complement strand
GCCGCCTCGCGCCAGACGCATGTGTCCGTCAATGGAGAAGTCGCGAATCCCCCGCAAGGCGTCTTCTACGGACAGGATTTCTAAATCCCGTCCAGGCACCTTCCAACTATGAAAAGAAAGTTCGTCCGCTTCTGTCACCTGTCATCAATTATAGTAGTCTGTACCCTCTCCAGATGACTACAACTAAAAACTTTCCTGATTTTCCTCACTATCGCTACTTTGACGTGCTTGTCAATTGCTTTGTCGTGGCGCTGCTGATCTCTAATTTAGTCGCCCCAAAGCTGACGCAAATCGGCGGATTCGTGTTTAGTGGAGCCCAACTTCTATTTCCCCTTACTTATATCTTTGGCGATGTTTTCACCGAGGTCTATGGTTACGCTGGTAGCCGCCGCGCCATTTGGACAGGCTTCATGGCGCAAGGGCTGTTGGTGGTTCTGGGAGCGATCATTGTGGCCCTGCCACCGGCTCCAGGCTGGAAAGACCAGGAGTGCTTCGCCAAAATCTTCGGAATCCTTGGGTTCTTGCCGCGGCTTGCAGTCGCCAGTCTGATTGCCTATTGGGCGGGTGAGTTCGCTAATTCCTTCACCATGGCGAAGGTTAAATTGCTGACTAAGGGAAAGTATCTTTGGACCAGAACAATTGCCTCAACCGCAGTCGGTCAGGCCGTTGATACTTTGATTGTGATGATCGTCGCATTTGGCGGCACGATCGATAACAAAACGCTGATGAATTTGATTGTGGACGGTTACGTCATTAAAGTTGCCTACGAGGTTTTAGCAACCCCAGTGACCTATTGGATTGTTGGGAGCCTAAAAAAAGCGGAGGGCGTAGACCCTTTCGACTACAATACGAATTTCAACCCATTCGCGAAGTCTTCCTAGGGAAACTATTTTTGTGGCGCGGGAGGGGTTGGAGTCTTCACTACATGCTTTTCACTGGCGCAGCCATGGGAAACCAAAAGACCAACGGCGATCAACGTTCGCGAGATAAACTGGGTGAGCTTCATGCCTATATTGTATCGGTTGAGTGTTTCAGCCTTATAGGTCAATGTCACGCTTGGGCGGTTCCTGATCGGGATTTTCCTTAGCCTGCTTTAAGAGTTCATCGAATTTCCGATTGAGTACCGTACTTTGCGACTTGTGTGCCGCGAAGGATTTTTCGAAGGCTGCGTCTAACCGCGAGCCCTCCGATTTTATCTTCGCCACCTCTGCCGCGAGATCTTGAATTGCCAGCGGCTTTTCAGGAATTTTGTGGCTGATCACGACGCCAAGTTCCGAATCGATTTTCAGCAGGGTGTTACAGCAAGGGCACTGGACATCGGTCAGTTTTCCGTTCGACATATCAAAAGCTTACCCCAAAAAGCGGACGGCCTGATAGGTTAGGGAGCCGAAAGGACTGGGCTCAGGCGAAAGCTGGACTAGGTAAGGTTGTATCGGGCAGCCTAAAGAATTTTCCCCTCAAGCCGATAAACTACTAGAGCCCATACCTATGCAAGGTATGGCTGACGTTAGAAATGTGGGTTGAGTGTTGGGCCGTCGGCCCGCATTCCCAACAGTTTCTCAAAGCCTTATCTTTATTGGGCTGAATGACTTAGGAGAGGAAGCCAACCCCTGACATGAGATGGGGAAGCTTCGGGACAAGGAGACCGTTGGATGCTCAGAAGCATCATAATCACTCCGGATCAAGAGCAGTCTGAACAACTGCAAGACTTGCTCTCGGAAATTGGCCATATCGGAGTGATCCGGGTTGTGGACAAATATCCGACTGCAATCGAATTGGTTCGGACCTTGCGGGCTCACGCTCCCCAGGTGATCTTCCTCGGCGTTGACGCCGTGGACAAAGCTACGGAAGCGATTGCCGGCATAGAACAATCCATGCCCGGAGTGCAAATTGTAGCAATCGCTCGCATTTGCGAACCCCAAGCCTTGCTCGAACTGATGAGAATTGGCGTTCGCGAATTCGTAGCAATGCCTTTCCGCAGAACAGATCTGCACGAAGCCTTGGGCCGGATAACCGAAACACTGGAAAAGAAGCCGTTACCGGATCTAGCTTCTGATCTGATGTTTTCGTTTCTTCCTTCAAAGCCTGGAGTAGGAACTTCAACTGTTGCTCTTAATGCTGCACTTGCGGCGGCTAAAGTTCCGGATAGCCGGGCATTGTTGATTGATCTTGACCTGAATAGCGGCATGCAACGCTTCATGCTGAAGCTCGATAACGAATATTGCATCACCGACGCGGCCGAAAACTCGTTCAAAATGGACGACAATTTGTGGCCGCAACTGGTCACTAGCATCGGCCAGTTGGATGTGCTGCACTCTGGTAAGTTAAATCCTAACTACCGGGTCGAATCGAGCCAGGTTCGCCATTTGCTCGATTTTGCCCGTCGGATGTACAAAGTAGTCTGTATCGATCTTTCCGGCAATATGGAGAAATACTCGCTTGAGGTGATGCAGGAATCGAAATACGTCTTTCTGGTATGTACTCCCGAAATTGCCTCCCTGCATTTGGCAAGAGAGCGATTCAATTTCCTCAAGAACGTCGACCTTGGCGATCGTGTCCGGATCCTCCTGAATCGATCGCAAAAAAAAGCAGCCATAGAGCCGAGCCAGATTGAGGACCTCCTTGGAATTCCGGTTCTAATGACTCTTCCCAATGATTACCAAGCAGTGAGTAAAGCTTTGGCCTCCGGCAAACATGTCGACCCCTCAACCGAGTTGGGTAAACAATTCACAAAATTGTCGAATATTCTGTTTGAACGAAAGGTTCCACAGCAGGCGGAGAAATCCCGCAGGTTCGTCGAGTATTTTAATCTCCAAGCCATGTTCTCAGGCTCGGGCGATGTAAAAAAACCCGCAAAAAAGCTCGCCGACTAAGATTGGATGACCACTGCTCATCCAATCTGATATACTTGGATGAGCAGTGACCCCTTCGTTTTTCAAATACGCCTTCAGCGCCGAATCGCCCGTCCCGGTCTATCGCCAATTGGCCGACCAGATCAAATCGGCGATCTCCTCCGGCTTACTGCAACCAGGGGATAAACTACCGCCAACAAGGGATTTAGCGGAACTCCTTAAGATTAACCGCTCCACCGTCTCCGCCGCCTATGCGCTACTCGAAGAAGATGGATTGTTAGTTGGCCAAGTTGGCCGCGGAAGTTTCGTTGCAAACCATCCAATTGGTTTCGGATTAAAAGACAGACCAGCCAATTTGAATGATTCTATAAGTTTTGCCAGCTCTCGTCCCAGCCAAGATCTCTTTCCTCTCGAGGATTTCAGAACGTGCGGACAGCAAGTTCTTTCATCCCCGGAAGTGAACCAAATCCTCCAACTTGGCTCGCCTTTTGGTTATCCCCCGCTACGCCGCTACTTGATTGAGCAAGCTAGGGCCAATGGCGTTGCCCGCAAGGATGACGAGATCATGATCACCAACGGCTGCCAGCAGGCGCTCGATCTGATTGAGCGCGCTTTCGGCGACGGCATGACCGTGGTCGAAGATCCTGTCTATCCGGGCGTGAAAAGTGTGTTCGCAAAGACAGGCCGAAGATGCATCGGTATCCCAGTTACCTCATCCGGAATCGATCTCAACAAGTTCCGAGAATGCCTTTCGGACCCGATCCGGCTTGCCATTCTTACTCCAAACTTTCAAAATCCAACCGGAGTAACCATGCCGATCGAAGCTCGGCTCGAAACAATCACGTTGGCGCGCAAGCACGGCGTACAATTGGTTGAGAACAATATTTACGAGCAGTTGCGCTACGTCGGTGAAGATGTGCCGTCAATCAAGCAACTCGATGAGTCGGGCAGCGCCATTCAATTGGGGAGTTTCTCGAAGATTGCATTTCCCGGATTACGAGTTGGCTGGATCATTGGACCAAAACCAATCCTCAGCCGTTTGGCTGAACTGAAACAAGCGTGTGATTTGCACAGCGATCAGCTGTCGCAGGCCGTCCTGCTCCGTTTCGCCGAAAGCGGATTGATGGCCGAACATAGCCTTCGAGCACGGGCTGCCGGATCTCTCAGACTCCGCGCCATACTCGAAGCGTGCGCGCGCAACCTCCCGGCCGGTAGCACCTACACGCGACCTGAGGGCGGCATGAACCTATGGGTAACGCTACCCGATGGACTGGACACGGCAGCCCTTTGCCGAC
>JANXXI010000230.1 GCA_025350695.1 Acidobacteriota bacterium | reverse complement strand
GATTCTGGTCAGCAGGGGCTTTCCGCTATCCAATCATCTGTTGGATATTGCATGGGCCCAGGTGCTGGTATGGATGCAATGCCTTTTCCTGTTCGCCGCCGCGGCGGCCATTACCCGCGGATTTCAACAGTTCTTGCTGTTGGGGATATTCGTAATTATTGCCTTTATGTTGGCGGTCAATACTGTGGCTAGCGTTTTTGGTGCGCCATTTTGGATGCTGTCTTGGACTCTTTCGGCCATCACGCTGGTTACTGGAACTGCTGTTACCCTGCTTCTGTATTTACGCCGCAATTCCTGGAAAGCCGGCACGGCCATCTTTGTTTGCGGAGTGCTAGGTCTGCTCGCCGCGCCCGCCATGTTCCTTGTTCCGCGCCCTGCTTGGGCCTTTAACATTCAACGCGGTCTCTCCAATTCCCGTCCCGATAGCGCCTTGATTCAGATCAAACCAGATTTGACAGCCGGTGTAGGAGCTATCCACAAGGGAGTTTACCCTGGGTGGCGAACGATTTCCATTCCCGTCAAAATTTCAAAACCACCGGAAACGGAGATCGACAGCGCCGGGTTGGTGATCCGGGTGGGCCCGCCTGACGGAAAAGCAAGTACAACCGTGGAACCCAATCGATCCATGTTGGCTTACGAACCTAAACTAGACCTCTATCACATTAATTTCGCAGTCAAGCACGGGGTCCTGGAACAGTTGAAGAAATCCGCCATGATCCAAGTGGATGCGTACTTAACAGTTTTCGGAAATAAGACCACCAGCCGCACGTCAGTTGAGAGTAAGGAAATCCGGCTGCCGACTGGGGACGGCCGCTGCCGGGCTCTCGATTCCGCAGGTCCAAACACGCCGTTGCTGGCCCAATGCCTATTTGCTTTCCAGGCGCCCCCACGCTTGATGATTCATTTGAAACAGAAGGCTTCGGCGTGGAGCCCTGAGCCGAAAAGGATCGGCTCCGCCGAAGTTCCACCCATATTGCACCTCTCCTCGGTGTCTCCGATTGACAGAGGGATTGTGCAGACCTTTTCGTTCGATTTTCGCGCAAATTCGGATGAAAAACTGGGAGAGTACGAGTTCGTGGTGGACAATTGGGAACGCCAAGGGATCGTCCACCGGAATCTAACAATTTCGCCGATCCGGCTGGTTGATTACGAGGTTCGCTATTGAATCAGGGTGATGGAGTAGCAAGAAAAGACTTCAGCTCAGCACGCCCTCATACAAGTCTCCCAGCACAAACTCAATCCCGACCGATTCAATCGGGACCGTCTGGCTGGGATCTTCAATGATCTGGAACGACCAATCGTTCGACGAACGTTTGCGGAAACCCCGACATATATCCGGTCCTGCGAGATCATCACGTACTCGTCAAAGCTCGGTCGCATGCGATAGAGGGTGAATTTCCCCCCCATGGTCATAGTCAGCAGTTGAGGGGGAAAGGATCTCAAAGATCACCTTCGGATTCGTTAAGGCGCCGGCATGTTCGTCCGTCAATTTCGGCTCGCCGCAAACGATTGCCATGTCAGGATATACGTATTGACTGGGCGAAACTCGGATACGGAGAGCCCATCATCCCCTTACAATCCGTCTTCCTTAACTTTGGTTGCAAGATGCCGGCAAGGTTCATCGCAAGTGAAGAATGCTCGATGCTCGCATCAATCACGGGAAAGATTTCCCCATCATGGAACTCACTCTTTCGTTCCGCCTGACGCTCAAGATCCAAGTATTCCTCGACACTAAATTTCAGAGTTGTCACGCCGGCACAACTCCCAATCCGATTCCCGTCAATCCACCGGTCTTCATCACCCCATCCTTCACCACAAACACGCCGGGGAATTTATCCTTCCACGCCTCATTCGCCACCGGCAAATACTGCCGCGAATTCGCCTCAATGCCCGATACGCCGGGCACATGGGACGCAATGCCGGCCGAATGCACCAGCGACGCGCCGGGGCAACTGAGATCCTGTACACACAGAAACATCTTGTATTTCTGCCCAGCCGCCGCCATTAGCATCGCTTGGCTCTGACCTTTGCACGCCTTCAGCGCGATGCCTGTGTAGCCAATCTCGCGGGCCAGCAGCAGCGCTTCCACATCGGTCAACGATTCGTCGATCACAACGGGGCGCAGCTTCGCCGCCTGGTGCATCAGGTTCTTGTTATCGGCCTTCAGGTCTCGCGCGGTGGGCTGCTCGATGTACTCAATACGGTCGAAACCCTTGGGCGTTTGTTCCTTCACTTTGCGCAAGAATTCGAGTAGGTATTCCACGTTGGGGCAGCGTTCGTTGAAGTCGACACAATAGCGCCAATCGACCTCGGGGCGGGTCTGGTTCGCGATGCGGTCGATGCCGACAACGCGTTCGATATCCCACTTCACCTCGTCTCCTTGCAGTTTGATCTTAATGTGATGCAGGCCGTTATAGCGGATCCAATCAGCCAGCGTTTCGGGTAGGCCGTCGGTAAGGGGTTTGGTGATTTGATCGGCAGTCAATGAATCTGAACCGCCTACGGAGTGGTACAGGTTCACTTGCTGGCGAGGCTTTTGCAAGATGTAGCGATTCAGGTATTCCTTCTTGAACAGCGGACCCAGATAGGTGGAAAGATCATTTACCATCAAATCAGGCCCATAGGTTGCATAGCAATTGCGCTCATGCAGCTTTCCGAACGCATCGTGAATGGCGGAGTCAAACGGGCTGGCGGTGACCAGCATACAGAGCTTGGGAATGGGCGCGGCCAGCTTCAACGCTTCACTCACTTCGGCGGCGGCTTTCATGTAGACCGGTTCCAGCGCGGTGTTGATATCCACCGGATGGCCGAATTCTTTGTAACCGGCGGTGATGGGGCCCATACGCTTGGCCAGCTCCTTCATTGCGTTCAAAGTGCCGTCGTAAGGAAGTGTGCGCGAGGGGAAGGCCCACACATTGCCGAGGGGCATGGAGGCGAAGCCCTTCGCGACTTTTCCGCCGCGAGAACGGACAGTGCAGGTGACGTTGAGCAGGGTGGCGCGATCAACGGCGGTCCCCCCGAACTTGTATGGCGCGCGATATTGAATGTCTTCAAAGTTGAACGAGACGTCTTCCACGCGGATTCCGGTTCGCATGGGAGCGGCTATCATTGGCGCGGTAGTCGCGGCGGCGAGGGACTGAACGAAAGTTCTGCGAGTGGGCATAATAGTTAATAGAATACCGAGATTCGCCACAATCTATGCGGTCGCGGATGATCCTTCCAAGCCTAAGTCCGCAGCCCGAGCCTTCATTGCTTCAATGCAAAAGGCGATGTGATCGTCGAGGGGAATCCCCATCTCAGCCGCACCGTTGACGATGTCGTCACGATTCACGGCACGCGCAAATGCCTTGTCCTTCATCTTCTTCTTCACAGAAGCCACTTCCACTTCCGCTACACTGCGGCTGGGTTTGACGTAAGCACATGCGGTGATGAAACCAGAGAGCTCGTCGCAGGCGAACAACGTGTGTTCGAGCAACGATTGGCGCGGCACGTCCTCGAAGCCGGCATGAGAGAGAATCGCGCGACGAATTTCGGCGTCGACTCCGCGCTGTTCGAGGATCGCTTCGCCCTTGCGTGGATGATCCGGCACCTGCGGATGGATTTCCCAATCGAAGTCATGGAGCAACCCAGTTACCGCCCACTTTTCTGGGTCCACCCCAAACTTGCGCGCGTAGGCTTCGACGCAAACTGATACGGCCAGGCCGTGTTTGCGCAGCCCTTCGGACTTGGTGAATTCGCAGACGATGGCCCAAGCTTGTTCTGTTTTCATTGCTTTTAGGATACAAAATTAGGACTACGGTTCCAGTACGAATTACGTTCTGGGGCCAAGCTCATGGACGATTTGTCCAGGACCTCCGGACATCTGTGCTCGGACAAAATGTCTAGTTCAAAGCTAAGACATTGAAAATAGAACTCCGACCGTTTGGCAAAGGAACTGCAATAGGGAAGGCATATGAAACTGATCCATGATCCCGTCCCTCACCTTGGCGTTAGCGGTTTGCCAAGCTCAGGATGGTAGGTTCGCCCCTGATCTAAATTTCCAGGAAATACGCCAGACGATGGAAGCGCGCCACCGCCTCGAGAACTTCGGCACTGTGCCTGCAACCGACGAACCGCGCATTAAAGTCATTATTCAATACGAGTCAAGGCCTACAGCGCGGTCCATCAAAACTCGCAGTTCGCGCCTTGTGGGACGTAATCGCTCCAGCTTGGATTTGATTGGCGCTGATGTCGTCGAAGTCACCGCCGCGGAACTGGAGCTACTCCGCAGCGATCCTGAAGTGGCTTACGTTTCTCCGGACCGCGAACTGGAAGGCACGCTGGATATAGCGATGAATGTCATCAATTATGTCCCGGCCAACGATTACGCCAACGCGAACGGGAAGCCCAAGGGTGGAGGCGTCGCGGTTGCGGTGCTTGATAGCGGCATCAATTCGGCCCACAAGAATTTGAAAGATTGGAACACCACGACAGTTAGCCGTGTGCTTTACAGCCAAAGCTTTATTGATTCAAGCACAGCGGATTTGCAGGGTCACGGAACGCACGTCGCCGGCCTGATCGCCAGCACAGGAAACATCTCGCATACTGACACGTCACAAAAACTGGGTATGTTCGCCCCATCAATGGACGGCAACCTGGTAAGTCTCAAGGTCTTGGACGCGACCGGCAAGAGCTCGGATTCGGTAGTAATCAGCGCCATTAACCAAGCGATAGCGTTGAAGGGCACTTACAACATCGTGTGATCAATCTCTCGTTGGGCCGGGCGATTAAAGAATCGTACAAGACGGATCCGCTTTGCCAGGCGGTAGAGAAGGCATGAAGGCTGGGATTGTAGTTGTGGTTGCGGCGGGAAATTTCGGGCACGACAACAGCGCGAGCACGAAGGGTTATGGAACCATCAGTTCACCGGCAAACGATCCGTACGTGATTACAGTTGGCGCGGTAAACCATCACCAGTATTGGTTAAGGGACGCCACGTTAAACGTCGCCACCTACTCGTCCAAAGGACCCACGGCGATTGACCACATTATCAAGCCCGATTTATTGGCTCCAGGAAACAGGCTCATCTCATTGCAGGCTCCTTCAGCAACGCTGGTGGCGCAGTATCCGGGAAACCGGCCACTCGTTGCCGATATAACGACGAACGTTACGACAGCTTTGTCCACCGATTTCTTCCGGTTGAGCGGAACTTCCATGGCGGCGCCTTTGGTTTCGGGAACAGCCGCATTTATGATCTCGAACGACGCTTCGTTGACGCCGGATCAAGTCAAGTCAAGAATGATGAAGACGGCGTGGAGAGGCTTCAATAAGTCGGTTGACGTTTATGACGACGTTACGAAGGCGACTTACCACGTGACACATGACATCTTCACGATAGGCGCCGGCTTGCTGGACGCTTCGGCTGCTTTCTTCAATACCGACAAGCCCACGGGTTCGGCTGCATCGCCGGTTGCGATCTTCAACACCACAACCAAAAAGGCGACGATCAACTACAACAGCACTGGCGCCACGAATGTGGTTTGGGGAGATACTGGTCTATTTGGGTCGTCCGTGGTTTGGGGGACGAACGTCAGCGGATCGAACGTGGTTTGGGGTGACAACGTGGTCTGGGGAGACACAACGGCTGTGGGCAACAACGTTGTGTGGGGTGACAGGTCAGCCTGGTCAACGTCGACGGCTGCGCTCGCTCAAAGCTCAGCGTTTGTGGCTCTTGGTGAGAACTAAGCATCTGTTCTAAGAAGTATATTCTGGGAGCGAGGGCAGCGGCGGCTAGGAAATTTCTCAAAGATTTCCCTGGCCGCCGTTTTTTATTGTCAGCCCATTTGGCCTTCGTCCGCGGACGGCCCATAAACAGAGGGCACGGGAATGTCCAGCAGGCGGAAGTACACGCCCATCTGTGCGCGGTGATGCACGTTGTGATTCATCACCCACGAACGCACGACAGCTATCTTGGGAAGCGTCATTAAGGTCTTGTCGCCCATTTTCAACGACCAAGGCTGCATCCAAGTTTCGTCGGAACAACCTTCGATGGCGACGCGAGCGGCCGCCACGTTTTTATCAAAGTCGACTAATGCCTGCGCGGTGTCGGCCACAGGGGTCATCGGTGGCCCCGCAGCCAGGTCGAGGCTATCTTTGCCGATTGTCATCACTGCCCAAAACGGGATGTGCGACAAGTGTGAGGTTAAGCGGACAACGGTCATTGATTTTGGATGAGGCGCCCAGTCGAACTTATCGCTCGGGACGCGCTCAAGCGTTTTGCGGGTGGTCGCCATTTCGTGATCGAACTCAGGTAGCAACGAAGCGCTAATTGCCATCGGAAAGTATCTCCTGGATTAGATTAATTCCTATATTATGGCCCATACGGGGCGAGGTTAAGAGGCAAGCTCCATTACTGAGTGCCTAGACAAGATTTCGCTCACGGGATATTTCGCCCAGCACCATGGTTGAGTGTTTCGTGTTTCAATCACTTAAAACGTTGGAACAAGAATTGCTAAGTACTAAAACATGAAACGGAAATCATGCCCGATTCGAGTTTGGATGTCATCATTCAATTCACGCAGGCGCCAGGAAGAGCGGAGCACGACTTTATGACGAAGCATGGCGGTACGCTGCGCAAATCGCCGCCGTTGATTAACAGCGCGGCCTACAGCCTACCCGCCAAGAAGCTGGATGTCTATGCGGCAACAC
Source organism: Acidobacteriota bacterium (assembly GCA_025350695.1). Lineage (GTDB taxonomy): Bacteria > Acidobacteriota > Terriglobia > Bryobacterales > Bryobacteraceae > JANXSF01. The sequence continues at coordinate 10,571 of JANXXI010000230.1, read as the reverse complement.
GTTGATTGAGCGCGTTTCGCTGGATGCCGACGTTAGGGGCGCCCACTGCTGCCCTGCTGCAACGGAAGGGTGAAGACTAATTCTTGGGCTGTCGCGGGGCCACGTAGGTTTTCCCCACGCGATCCCGAATTCCAACAATCTCGCGGCGAGTGGCGCCAGGCAGAGCCCGTTCAATCAGCGTTCGCCGGAACCACCCGGCATCGTGAAGCATGTCAATACGGGAACGGTTGATGTAAACCAAAAAGGCTCCTCCGGGTGCGTCCACGAGCATGGTCACTCCGAAGGAACCGTCGAAATAATGTGTCGTGCGGATCTGCTTGGATGCGATCAGGATTACGTCTGGCCGCGGCTTGAAGATGGAGACATGAGTAATATTCAGTAATGGCTTCAACCCGAATCCGTACTTCTCGCGCGACCAATACACGAATTGATCAGGATTGCCTCGCCCCATTCCGTTAAAATTAACCAGTTCGTTAAAGGCCTCGGGAAAGGCCTCTTTCAAGTAGGGAAAGTTTGCGTTCAACGCGGTAAAGGTCTCGCCAATGCTCGAACCCGGATTTCTATCATTCAGCTTCCCTAGCGCTGCATTACCTCGCAAGAAATAGTCTTTCACGTAATTAAGAAACAGGTTTCTAGCTTGATCGCTGGCTTTTGAATTGGCATCGGACACAGCCCAATCCACGTTTTTCCTAATACGCGCCATTTCTTCGCTACTAAGCTTCAGTCCGCATTTCCCAGGCACGCAATTGCGGGCATCACGCAATTCCTGAGTGTCGAGTGAGAGACTGGCCAAATCTTCGGACCGGGGCGGATTGTGGAATGTTTTCACTTCGGCCACCATCGGGCTCAACTTGAAATTGTCCAGGTTACGAAACCAGGCAAGGAACTCTTCCTTTGAGGCGCGCAACTTCACCGCGCCAAGAATCGAAGCTTCGCGATCAGGGGTTTTGATTAAGCGGGCGATGGCTTCAGCCTTATTCAAGCGCTCCAATTCAGCGGGCGTGAAGGCGCAACAGGAGGAGAGAAAACGTTCCGCCTCTCCGCCACTTACCGCGCCGGCGAGCAAAAGACAAAGGGCAAGTTTCTTCGCCATGCGAAGTTACCCTCGATTCACCGCGTCCCAAGTCATCTCCCGGCCTTCAACGCATGCGCGCAGCGCCATCACGGCGGTCAGTGAAGATTCGGCGCCCCATATGGCCGCATTCTCAATTTTGCCAGTACGAACTCCATCGACGAACGCGTTTACGTTGTCCTTCGTGATATCGTACTTGGTCTCCGCCTTCTCTTCCGGCTTGCCCGGGCGATAGATCGTGTAACCCTTGCGGCCAACATTCACGACCCCATTCGCGCAGACGAAGGTTTCTGAAATATCGTTCCAGCCGGGATTGCCAAATTGATTGGCGGCATAACTGCAAATCGTTCCGTCGGCGAACTGGAAGCTGAGGCTCAGGTTATCGTAGACGTCGCCGATTTGAGTGCGGGAAACGCGGCTGCCATATCCACTGACGCGCACCGGATGCGAACCCATGAACCAATTCACCACGTCGATATTGTGGCAGTCTTGTTCAATCAGGATGTCACCGGAAAGTTCACGGTAGAAGAACCAGTTTCGGATCTTCTCCTCTGCCGGAGCATGACCCGTCTTGATGGCTGGGCCACCGCCCATCCACGCGGCGCGAATCTGTTTGATCGGCCCCAACTCACCAGACTTTACGATCTCATAAACCTTGCGATAATCCTTGCCATAGCGCTGTTGAAAATCCATCGTAATGCGCTTCTTCGGGTCGGCGCGTTTGGCCGCGGCTAGCACGCGCAGACAGCCTTCGGCGTTCACTCCGGCGGGTTTCTCAAGGAAGATATGCTTTCGCGACGCTACAGCTTTTTCAAAATGTTCGGGATGCAGAAAGGCGGGGGTGGCGATTAGCACTGCGTCAAGGTCGCTGGCCAGCACGGCGTCAATATCCTTAAAGCGCTTGGCGCCGGAATACTTCGCGGCGGCTGCGGCGAACTTGTCTTCGTAAATGTCAGTATAGCCGGCCACGCGAGCCAACTCATTCTGCGCGAATAGCCCGCTGACATACATGCCGCGGTTGCCGCAGCCGACCAGTCCGATGGTGACAGACGAATTGGCCTGCGATCCGCGAACTTGCTCAGGCTTCACAAACAACAATCCAGTGGCGGCAGCGGCACCGAACTGACGGCGAGTAGGTTTATTGGTGCTCATGCTTTGATTATGCGCTACTGGCGCCGTTGGCGCTCGTGCTGTTCTTTGAGAATGCGCGGGGTCAAGTGAAGGACCGTTCCTTTTTGACAATTAAGCGGAGGGAGTCGCTGATTTGAGGATCGACTTTCCTGCCTCAATCAGTTTTTCATTTAAGGCAGCTCGCTTCTTCTGGATGGCGGCGGGGCGAACGAAGTAAAAGGCGAATAGTTCTTTGAGCACATCTAGCGACCATCCGGCTTCACCGGGCTCCACCTCCATAATTTCCCCAGAACCTAGACTCTTGATCGGGTGAGCCGCAAAATTTCCGATGTTTCGAACGGCGTCTAAACGAAAGACGACGGTGGTAGCCCGACGCTGCTCTACGCCGCAGAAGCCTAGCCGCCCCAAAGCCCGCAGCTCGATTTCGACCGGTAGCGCCAATCGTTTGGCCACCGTCCGAGCGGAATGAGGAATGTTAGCATTCCCGCTCAGTTGCTTGTCGGCGTCTTCTCCGCTTTATCCACAACCAGAAACGCAAGCTGCTCCTGCCCTGCTTCCAGCTTCAGCCCCAACTGTTCCTGGATGGCGGTGAAGAGAGACGGGCCCAATGATTCGGCGCTGCTGTCGGCTGACCACTCCAGGTTGAAAGAGTAATTTCCCGCAAGCCCGGTCATGTCTCTGACCGGATGGTCCAGATTCGACGAAAGCAATTCGGCGAACCTTTCGACTGTGCCGTTTTGCAAGCCCATGGTCCGCGCGCCCCTCATGCCCAGGGCGCCCTTGCGCTTCATGGCCTCTAGATTTTCCTGGCTCCTCTGCTGCATCGCCGCACGCCGCTCCTCGTCGTCTTTGTACTGCGGCATCGGCTGGCCAATCGCAAGCTTCGGTCCGTTCTTGGCGACCTTTAGACGATACACAGACGCACTCTTCGTTTCGTGGTGAACCGTTATCTGAAACCGCTCGGTCAGAAGTTTTTGCAGCATCAAACGCAGTTCCTCTGGATTGGCGCCTGATGGGACAACTGCCTCGATCACATAGCGTTCGCTCGCAAGCCAACTGGGTCCAGATATTTGATGCGCCTTCAAGTTGAACGCCCGCGCCAGCAAGCCTTGCAGGCTTACAGCTTTGTAATTGATTCGTTCCGGATTCTTCGTGCCCGGCCCACCCTCGAAGCCGATCTTATCGGCAATCGCTGCCGGAAAGTGCGCCAAACGATCCAGGTCGCTTGGACCTGCCCGTTTCACCGAAGCCACCTCGAATTCGGGAGCTTGGGCCGTCGCTAAGAAAATGCAACCAACAAATCCAAAGATCAATTTCATGAGCAGTACTCCTGGCAAAGACTATAATATGGTGCAATGGTAACGATACAATAGCAGCTTTGCCATGGCCACGAAAAAAGCAGTCAACAAGAATGACATCGAAGCCTCAAAGATCGCCACTATGCCAGCATCCTACCAGCCCGTAGCAGAGCGGCTCCACTCCCTTATCGTAAGCAAGCCACCGCCAATCCAAGCGGCGCGAATCTGACTAGTACGGCTGGTAACAGACGAATTGGCCTGCGATCCGCGAACTTGCTCAGGCTTCACAAACAACAATCCAGTGGCGGCAGCGGCGCCGAACTGACGGCGAGTAGGTTTATTGGTGCTCATGCTTTGATTATGCGCTACTGGCGCCGTTGGCGCTCGTGCGGTTCTTTGAGAATGCGCGGGGTCAAGTGAAGGACCGTTCCTTTTTGACAATTAAGCGGAGGGAGTCGCTGATCTGAGGATCGACTTTCCTGCCTCAATCAGTTTTTCATTTAAGGCAGCTCGCTTCTTCTGGATGGCGGCGGGGCGAACGAAGTAAAGCCGGCGCCGAACTGACGGCGAGTAGGTTTTTTGGTGCTCATGCTTTGATTGACGCGCTACTGGCGCCGTTGGCGCTCGTGCTGTTCTTTGAGAAAGCGCGGGTCGTCCATCCTTGGCCCCTTCACCGAAGTTTCTCCGTCCTTGGGCTCCTTTGCTCTTGCTGGGTCGAAAAGCTCGGAGACAATTGCCTGCCGCTGGTAGGTCGCAAAGTCCGGCGTTAGCGTAAAGCAATCGGAGAGGTCGGCGGCGGCGGCGTCATACAAATTAAGCGCGGGGATCTTTAGCAAACGGAAGATGGTTTTCAACAACCCAGGAAAGCTTGTGTTGGTGTGCGATACGTAATTTTTCTTGGCATATGGACTGGCGATCATCATAACGGTACGGTGCGAATCGATGTGATCCACGCCGCCTTGCGCGTCGTCTTCGGTCACGAAAATTGCCATCTGCTTCCACCACTGGGTGGTCGATAAGAACTCTACAATGCGCCCCAGAGCGTAGTCATTGTCGGCCACATAAGACGCGGTAAACGGGTAGCCATCCTCGGGCCTGGGCTTCGCCGTATGGTCATTCGGCAAGTGAATATAGATGAACTGAGGAAGGTCTTTGCCTGGCCGCACATAGTCGCGTTCCACTTCCTGAATGAACTGCGTGGCACGAAATTGATCGGGGATATTGGTGTTGTAGTTGGGATAGTCGCGCGCCGTATTCAAATACAGGGGATCGGGCATGGGAACATTTGTGAGGAAACGCGCACCGGTTGGCTTCAGTCCCTCGCCTTCATCGGCTCCGGCCAGTTCAAACCCTTCCCCATAATTCCTGAAGGGAACATTGTGCCTTACAAAATGATGCCAAATGGCGCCCGCCTCAAGCTGCTCTTCCGGATGGACAGATGAGTTACTACCGGTGAATAGATACCGTCCCGGCGCGCTTGAAGGAAATCGAAAATCCTTCTGTCCCCCATAGGCCGCCATCAAAGTGGATTCAGTCCAGGCGTTGGGATACGACCCCACCAACCAATGATGCCCGTCCACGCTCACTTCCGAATCGGCATAAAAATTATCACTCATGGCCCAGCGCTGCACGATCTCATGATGGTTGGGAGTAACGTTCACATTGCGCATGTTGAAGCGCTGCCGCAACTCTTTTCGATCAGCGAATACAATGCCACGCGTGCCGTATCGCGCCAAATCATACGAACCTTCCACCGGCCCGTTTGCCGCCTTTTCCACATCGCCGAAAACTTCGTCGAACGTGCGGTTCTCTTTGACGATCATCACGACATAGCGAATGTCTTCGGGCAGCCCACGGTCTTTCTCTTTCTGCCGGACGAAGCCGTTGCCAGCCATCACGCGGGCCGTATGCCCTGCCAGTTCAGAGGCGGAGGGCAAGGGAAACATGGAGATACTGCCACGCCGGAAAAGTCCTTGAAAACTTACCGGCATTGCCCGCTGCATGCTAGCGTTGGGGCCTGTGCCATTGCCTTTCGCGTTCGACACGAAGACACGCCCATCATGCACAGCGACGCGTGTGGGGAACCAGCCAACCGGCAAGTGGCCCAGCACCTTATACTTCTTACGATCAATCACACCAACGGCGTTGATACCCGATTCGGCCACCAGCAACCAATCGCCCTCAATGGTGATGGCAGTGGGTAACACTCCCCGCAAATTTTCAAGGCCTGGAATTCGAATCTCGATTTCCGCTTCAACTTTAAGTGTCTTCGTATCGATCACTGTGATGGAATCGTTGTGCCCATTTGCGACGTAAGCCTTGTCGGCACTCACGCCAACGCCAGATGGACTGGATCCACCCAAACTACCCTTCGCGCCAAACGGAAGGCCAGTGGGAATGAAGGCTTCCACTTGCGGGGAGTCCGGCTGATCGACATTGATCACCGTTACGGAGTTAGCCTCCTGCACGTTGGGGTCACCCAGGCCAGCGACCTGCACCGTTTCGCCACGTGCGTTTGGCCTCCGCGCACCTTCTACCGATTCGCGGCTAGGAAACCCAAACGCCGGAAACTCAAGTCCTGAGGTGCGGGCCTCGCGCTTGCTTGCTCCGGGTATGGGCAAGTATTCAAACATGCCAATGTTGGTGACCCAGACGCGCTTTTTGTCGGGCGAGAGAGCAATGGCAAACGGCAGGCGACCGACCCGAGTGCTGGAGATGATGCGACGTTTCTTCGCGTCAAGCGCCACCACACGGAAGTTGGCTTGATCCACCACATACAGCACGCCACGCGCGCGATCATACGCAAGGTCACCGGAATAGGAGTCCTTGTAACTGCCGTAGTTCAGGCGAAAGATGTGTTTGGTACGGCCACTTTGCGCGTTGATGATCCGTACGTTGCCGGAGTTGCCTTCGCTGGCGAACACGTCTTTGTCATCATCGAACGCCAGGCCCATGAAGACGGAATAGAAATCGTCATCGGCCTCTTTTTCTTTCTCGCCCTTCTTGATGGCCGTGTGCGTGATGCCGCGCCAGCCTTCTTTTTCGTTCACCAAAACAGAGAGCGAATATTTATTGGGTCCGCCGTCGGAACTGACCACCGTTTTACCGTTAGGACTGACCGCCAAACCCCAAGGACCAGGGCCTGTCGAAAATTGCCGGCCAAGCGGAGAGATGATGCGACCACCGGGTAAGATAGATTCGGCGCCTGGACGACGGACCGCGGGACGAGTACCCGCGGGGGTTCGCCAACTTTGCCCAATCAGCGAGGGAGCGAGCGGCGAGGGCAGCACCAATGTAAACAGCCACACTTTGAGCGACGTGTGCATTAGGGGTAACCTGACTATTATGCAACGCCGAGGATTCATAACGATATTAGGCGCGCCAGTATTTCACCGAAGTAACGGACAGAGGCGACTGTATCGGGCAGTGGCGGCGGCGCAAATGCCTGCATTCTTGGAGTGCGAATCCGATGCGGCGGTGGTTGAGGTGCGCCGGTACGAGGGGTCTATCGGGCTTGCGGAGGCGCTAGCGCAATTGCTCGAAGCGCATGGCGTGCGCGTGACAGCCCGAGATGCCTTGGCGTTCCAGTTAGCCTTTGGCTCGATGGAAGCACGGCAATTGGCATGGGCGTCATTGACCGCCGATGATCAATGGCCGCAGCTTCGTGAGAGGGCCCGTTTGGTTGCCCTAGAGGTCAGCGTTTACGTTCGTGAAAGGTAACGTTTCGCCACTGAATTCAGGCCGTGTTCTGTCGTGACCGAGGCCAATCGGATTTTGGAATTTGCGTCCACTGGATTCTTGATTTTGGACAAGCGGTGAGGGGCTGCAATGTTTTCGTCAAACAGCCGTCTCAACGGTTACACGCTTTCCAACGTTTGCGGCATATTCACATGCTCGGATACCTCTGAATACAAGGATCTGTGGTTCCGGCATGAGCACATCTCATACTGTGGTCCGCAATCCCCGATCAATATTGCACGCGCACTTTGTGACAAAAACCATTACCGAAAGTGTGTAGAGCTTCCAGCAAAACAATCCAACCATTCGTCGGAGCGTCGCCCTAACCAAGGCCTTTTTCGATGCCTTTCGCGCATCGCACAAGTTGAACTCAAATCAAATCTGAACCGGTTCGTAAATCGTGCCCCTCAAACAGTACGTTAAATCGGAAGAACGGTTGGCGTTCGACCAAGCCATGGCTTAGATGGTTGCCGGCGCTTGTTTCCGTCGATGAAAGGGTGATTTTGAGAAAGACTTTCCCACAGTGCGGCGGCTTTTTCAGTGAGGCCATGATAATACCCTGATTGAGGCCGGGCCAGCGCTGATTCTAACGCGCCCCCAAATCCCGAACTCCATGCGATCCGCCGAAACGGTCAATCAAAAGCCGATGGATGTCGAGCGCGTCTGAAACTGTTGGATAATTGGTCAAAAACTTCGACCCTTATTGGGCCAATCGTTGCAGTAGGTCTGGGTGTTGCCGTATGAACTCTTGAGCCGCGGCAATGAATGCACTAATTCAGTCATAGTTTGCGTCGCCATCACTTTTGACCTCTATCCTGATTATAGCCAACGATGTGAATCGAAGCACCCCCTTGATCCCACCCCGCAAACCCTGTCATGATATCCGCTACCCCATGACGGTTCATCCAACACTCAGCCACGCGCAGGGTCCCTCCTCGCCCTTATCGAACTTGACGATTCCACAGCGACTCGCCGAGATCGCTGCTCGGCTACCCAATCATGAAGCGCTCGTCGTTCCACACCAAAACGTTCGCCTCACCTGGCGCGACTTTCACGCCGAAGTGGAACGCGTCGCAAGCGGCCTCATCGGCCTTGGCCTCGCACCAGGCGATCGCGTCGGCATCTGGGCTTCTAACTGCGTCGAATGGGTACTGCTGCAATACGCCACCGCACGGGCGCGCCTTGTGCTCGTAAACGTCAACCCGGCCTATCGTTCGCGCGACCTCGGCTTCATTCTGTCCAAGTCGCGCATGCGCGCCCTGTTCCTCAGGGAATCAGATGCGCGCGCCAACTATCGCGACATTCTGGAAGAAGCCAAAGCCGGGCAGACGTTGCCGCTTGCCCACACGGTTTGGCTGGGGGGTGAATCGTGGCAACAGATGATTGACGGCGGTAAGGCGCTGCCGCCCGACCCAACCGATCCGCACGAAATCGTCAATATTCAGTACACTTCCGGGACCACCGGCGCGCCGAAGGGCGTCCTGTTGACGCATCACAATCTGCTGAATAACGGCGCCGCGCTCGCCAACTGGATGAGCTATTCCGAACACGATCGCTGCGTCATTCCCTTCCCTCTTTACCATTGCGCTGGGTGCGTGTGCGGCGTTCTCGCCTGCCTTGATCGGGGCGCGACCACGATTCTGCCCTCGGCGCAGTTCGACGCCGGCGCGGTGCTTTCCGCCATCGAAAAGGAACGCGCTACCGTCGTCGCCGGCGTGCCCACGATGTTCATCGCCGTGCTTGAGCATCCGGAGTTTGCCCGCTTCAATGTCTCGACCGTTCGAGCCGGTTTCATCGGTGGCGCTCCCTGCCCAACGGAGTTAATGCGCAGCATGATGGAACGCCTCAATTGTCGCAAGGTGACAGTAATCTACGGCCAGACCGAAGCGTCGCCCGTAGTTACAATGTCCCATCCGGAAGATACCGCGGACCTGCGCGTCACCACCGTTGGCCGCGCTTGCCCAAACGCCGAAGTAAAGGTGATCGACCCAGCTACCGGCGAGACGCTGCCAACGGGAGTGCAAGGTGAATTATGCTCGCGCGGCTATATGATCATGAAGGGTTACGACGGCGAACCAGAGGCCACTTCACGCGCTGTAGACGAAGAGGGCTGGCTCCATTCGGGCGACCTCGCGGTGATGTTGCCCAACGGTCATTTCAAAATTACCGGCCGCGCTAAAGACATTCTAATTCGGGGCGGCGAGAACATTTTCCCGCGCGAAATTGAAGAGTTCCTTTACACGCATCCGAAGATCGCGGATGTCTCTGTGGTCGGTGTGCCTGATCGGAAACTGGGCGAGACGGTGTCCGCTTGGATCCGGCTTAAATCCGGCGAAGCAGCAACCGATGACGAGATCCGCGCCTTCTGCCAAGGCAAAATTGCGCATTTCAAAATCCCGCAGTACATCCGCTTCGTGGATGCGTTTCCGATGACGGTCACTGGGAAGATTCAAAAGTTCCGAATTCGCGAAATTGAAATTGAGGCGCGCGGGTTGCAGGACGCTGCGGCGATTGAGACGGCTTAGTGTGAACAATTACCTATCCTCAGTTTCGCGATACCCCTTGGCATCAGCATCCCCGCTGTATCGACGCTCATATTCCAAAGACCCGCATCGAATACTGGAAACCAAAGTTAGAGCGCAATGTCAGGAGAGATGCCGACAACGCAAAGAAACTTACGGCTTTGGGCTGGACGGTGATGGTTATTTGGGATTGCCATCTAACGAAAGGGACAAATATAGAGAAGCGGCTTCAACGATTCTTAGCTTGCTAGTCGCAGCGCCCAAGCTCCTAGCTCCTACGCCAAAATATCCCGAATCACCGTACCTTCCACATCGGTCAAACGGAAATCCCGCCCACTGTAGCGATACGTCAACTTGGTATGATCAATGCCCATCTGGTTCAAAATCGTCGCCTGCAAATCGTGCGGATGAACAGGCTTTTCCACAGCCTTGAAACCAAACTCGTCCGTCGCCCCGTACACCGTGCCGCCCTTGAAGCCACCCCCAGCCACCAGCATGCTGAACCCATGATTGTTATGGTCGCGCCCGTTCTGTACATTCACCAGACCACTCACTTCCACCGATGGCGTGCGGCCAAACTCGCCGCCCACGAGTACAACGGTCTCATCCAACAATCCACGTTGCTTCAAGTCTTCTACCAACGCCGCGATCGCAGGGTCCGCCTCGGCCGCCAACACCTTATGGCGCATGATATCGTCATGATTATCCCAAGGCTGGAAATTGCCGAAATAAATCTGCACCGTGCGGACGCCCTTTTCAATCATGCGACGAGCCATCAGGCAGCCACGGCCAAAATTCGTGTTCCCGTAC
>JANXXI010000224.1 GCA_025350695.1 Acidobacteriota bacterium | reverse complement strand
ACGCGATTCCCACATTCCCACCGCCTCGACTGCGGTTGTGCCTTTACCAATCCAAACAACAAAACAAGAAAACAAGAAAACACAAAGGAGCCCGGTCTAAAGGCCGACCTTCAGGCTCATCCTTCGATGAGAATATGCTTTTCCAACTTAGCTAATGTAGAGTTAGCTAACCAACACGAGAAGCCTGATATCTAGCAACGATTCACGAAGCCAAAACGAATCTATCCCGTCTCATTGAAAAAGCCGAGCGCGGCGAAGAAGTAATCAATCGCCCGGGGCAAGAAGCAGGCGGTGCGTCTAGTGCCGATCATTCCCCCTGCAAAAAAAAGTAAGCCAGGAATGTTCAGCGGCGAGTTCGAGTGTTACCGGCATTCTTCGATCCTCTGCCACCGGAAGAACTGGAAGGTTGGCAGTAGTGGCCAATGCGCGTCCTGCTTGACACCTACACGCTGCTCTGGTGGGCCACGAACGATCCGCTGCTATCCCGAAAGAAGTTCAGTATTTTGTCCTCCTTCGAGACTGAGATCTTCGTTATGCGCGGCCATGGGAAGTGGCGACGAAATTCCGCATCGGCAGACTTCCCGGCGCCGCTTCCATGGCGGCGGATTTCTCTGCCCGAGTTAGGAAACTTGGTTTTCTGGAACTCGCGATCACCGTCGAGCATGGTCAGTGAGCAGGCCCACTGCCAGGCGAACACAAGGATCCATTCGACAGAATGTTAATGGCGCAGGCGCAAGCAGAGAACATGCCCATCGTAAGCAATGAAAAGATTTTCGACGCCTATCACGTGCGCCGCACTTGGTAATCGCCACTACACTTTTTCGGCAATCAATTTGCCCTGTAAGAACTGCAGCAAATAATCCGGGCCACCCGCTTTCGAATCCGTCCCCGACATGTTAAATCCGCCAAAGGGATGCGCCCCAACCATGGCCCCCGTGCACTTCCGGTTCAAGTACAAGTTGCCCACGTGAAACTCGCGCGATGCCCGGTCAAGCCTAGCCCGATCTTGCGAATAGACCGCGCCCGTCAAACCATACTCGCTATCGTTCGCCATCCTTAGCGCTTCCTCGAAGTCGCGGGCCTTGGTCACCGCCAGCACCGGCCCAAATATCTCTTCCTGAAAGATACGTGCCGACGGAGCCACATCGGCAATCACCGTAGGCTGCAGATACCAGCCGTCGCCCGCCGCCATTCCGCCGCCCGTCAATAGACGCCCTTCGCGTTTGCCGATCTCCATGTAGCCAAGAATTGTCTTCCGCGCCCCGGCGCTTATCACCGGCCCCATATAGTTTTCGACGTCCTCGGCCGGCCCCTGACGAATGGTCTCCACCTTGGCCTTCAACTTTTCAAGAAATGAATCATACACCTTTGCGTGCACGATCGCGCGGGAACAGGCCGAGCATTTCTGCCCCTGAAACCCGAAGGCTGACAGCATCACGCCAGTCACGGCCGCGTCAAGATCGGCATTTTCATCCACGATGATCGCATCCTTGCCGCCCATCTCCGCCACAACTCGCCGAATCCATACCTGCCCCGGCTGATGCTTCGCCGCCAGTTCGTTGATGCGCAGACCAACCTCGCGCGAACCGGTGAAACTTACGAAGCGTGTCTTCGGATGCGTGACGAGAAGATCGCCGACCACCGACCCACTACCGATGCACAGATTCACCGAATGCTCAGGGAAGCCGGCCTCCAGCAGCAGTTCCACAAATTTCGCGGCGATCACTGGCGTTTCGCTGGAAGGCTTAAGCACCACGGTGTTACCGGCCACCAACGCCGCCACCGTCATTCCAACCATAATCGCCAATGGAAAATTCCAAGGTGGGATAATCACGCCAACCCCCAGGGGAATGTAATCAAGCTTGCTGGTCTCGCCATCCATCTGCACGAGCGGCTCGGGATGGCTCCAACGCAGCATTTGGCGTGCGTAGTATTCGCAGAAGTCGATCGCCTCGCCCGTATCGGCTTCAGCCTCATTCCAATTCTTGCCTGATTCAACGATCAACCATGCATTGAATTCCTGTTGCCGTTGGCGCAACATAGCCGCAGCCCCCAACAGCAGTTGAACACGCTTGTCCACCGGCGTTGCTGCCCATTTTGGAAAATAGGAAAACGCGCTTTCCACTGCTTCTGTGGCTAACTCCGCCGAAGCTTTATGACAGGAGCCGACGACTTCGCTGGCATGGGAAGGATTCGTGGAGACTAGCAGATCGCCAGTCTCCACCGCACTACCATCGATCCACAGAGGATAGGTACGCCCTAGTTCCAAACGGACTTGCGCAAGCGCCAGGTCCATCGCCCGCCGATTCGGCGCTTTGGTAAAGTCGCTGTACGGCTCGTTCTGGAAAGGCGGCAAGGTAAGGCTCATCGGGGCACCCTCCAAAGTGGACCTGAATTTAACTTAGCTCTGAACCATACGGCGACCGCGCTCAAACATCTCCGCCGCTTCATCGGCCATGGACCGGCCCTTGTCATACAGCTCCCGGCCGCGGTCTACCAAATCGCGCCCTTGCGCCGTCAGTTGCTCGCTGCCTTCACCGGCCTTCTGCTTAATCAATCGCCGAGTTTCCTCGCCACTTTGAGGGGCATAGAGCAAGGCAATCGCAGCGCCAATGGCTGCGCCGGTCAAAAACCAAATAGCTTTTGTGGAATCGTCTTCACGCATCATAAATTGTTCCTCTATCTTTATTGTAGGCCCGAATGATTGGAATAAAAACCTGCCGCTTCTGGATTAACGTTGCATGACGACACCCCGCTTCGCCCCGCTCTTCGTCCTTGGCCTAGCCTGCCAGGCGGCCCAACCCATGCGCCTCAACGAGAAAGCGCCGGAACTTGAAGGCAAGCAGTGGCTCAATAGCCAGCCCCTCACCCTTGCCTCGCGAGCCGGGAAAGTCACCATCGTTCATTTTTGGACCTTCGATTGCATCAACTGCCGCCACAACTTGCCTTCTTACGCCAACTGGGAGCAAAAATTGGCTGGCCGCGACGTAGCCATCATCGGTGTCCACACTCCCGAACTGGCGCACGAACGCCCCACCGCAAACGTCGAAAAAAAGGTAGCTGAGTACGGTATCCATTGGCCGGTGCTGCTCGATACCGACATGAAGAATTGGCGCAAGTGGCGTCAGGAATTCTGGCCCGCTGTTTACTTAGTCGACAAGAAGGGAAAGATACGCTACCGTTGGGATGGCGAACTGAATTACGGCGGCGCCGCGGGTGAAACGAAGATGCTGGACTTGGTGGAAAAACTGTTAGAAGAGGCAAACTAGCCAGTGTTTGTGCGCAAATCCAACCTCGAAGAGTTCGAAGCCGTGGCGCTTCCGCATCTCAACGATATTTTCCGCACGGCATCAGGCCTGCTTCGCAATCAAACCGAGGCCGAGGACCTGGCTCAGGACGTTTATATGAACGCCTGGAAGTCGTTTCACCGCTTTGAGCCGGGAACCAACTGCCGGGCCTGGCTGTTCAAGATCTTGTTTCATCGCTTGCACCATCACCGGCGCAAGTGGTTCCAATTGAAACTTACGAAGGAAGCGGACATTCTGGAGGATACCCTGAAATGGGAGCCTCCGGTGAACGATGTGCTCACCGACGAAGAAATCATAACCGCCCTGAATAACATTCCCGAAGACTACCGGGCGGTAGTTTTATTGGCCGACGTTGAAGAATTTTCTTACAAGGAGGTAGCCGCTGCTCTAGATATCCCCATGGGGACCGTGATGAGCCGCTTAAGCCGAGCCCGCCGCATGCTGCGCGAACAACTTACGACCGTTGCGGATTCATATGGAATTAGAAAGAAGACCAGTGGTGAAGCCTCATGACAGTACTACGATTTCAAAACAAAGAGTGCGAAAAACTCCACGGATACATTGATGCTTATTTGAGCAACGAACTTCTGGTTGAAACCACCCATGAAGTCTTGAAGCACATCGAGCACTGCGCCAATTGCAAGGAGGCGCTTGACAGCCGCCAGCGCGTGAAAGCTTCGTTGCGTCATGCCGTCCGAGCGCGACAGGCTCCACCCGGCCTTGAGACTAAGCTTCGAGCTCGCTTACGGGAACAATCCGCGGCCTCGCGCTGGGGTTGGCTTTCCGCACCTTGGATTGTTGCCGCGACATGTGCCGCGTTACTCATCGCCAGCGGCGTAGCCATTCAACAGCGCAATCAGTCCGCTTCGGCGAAGCTGCTTGCACTTGGAGCTAACGACCATATCGGGTGCGCCATTGGGAACCATTACTCACCCACGCCTCCTGACTTCGCGGAGGTAAGCGGGCCCGAACGAATGGGTCCAAGTTACGGTCCCTTGGCTCCGGCCATCGCTTCCCAGTTAGGCGAATTCAAGTTTGTCGACGGCCATCGTTGCAAAATAGGCGGCCGCACCTACCCGCATCTGATTCTGGAACGCAATGGGACTTTGCTTTCCGTCTCTCTGCTTGAAAAACAACCCGGTGAGAATTTTCCTAGCGGGATGTTGAATGGAGCGACGAAACTGAATGGCATGGGCATTTACCAAGGCCGCCAGGAAAGCTATTCGGTGGCCGGTTTTGAAACGGCCAAGCACCTGATCTTTGTTTCCAGCGCATTCGGAGACGAAGAGAATTTAGCCTTGGCGCGCAAAATTGCTACCCCAACGGTGGACATCCTCAGGCCACTCGACGCCAGGCTGCAACACCCTTTGCAGTTCCTGGCCTCGTTGATGGCGCCACGTTCGGACTTCCGGAACATAGAATAGTCTGATGCCTATCCGCATTGTCCGGCTTGGTTTTCCTAGATTCGCGGGCGAAGGCTTACGCCTTGGCGCAGTCCGCCGCCCACCGCGAGGCGTTCCGAAATCCGAATTCGCCAAGCGCGATTACTACGACGTGTGGTTACCCAACCTGGCTCCAAGTGCTGAGCTGGTGAAGGAGGCGCTGAACGCCGCCGACGAAGCATGGAACGCGTTCCGCCGCAAGTATCGAGCTGAGATGAGCAATCCCGATGCGGCCAGGCTGCTCGATCTGCTGGCGGCTATGTCGCACCAAGCCAGCTTTTCCGTTGGCTGTTATTGCGAAGACGAAAAGCGGCGCCATCGGTCGGTCCTGCGCGAGTTGTTAGCAGAGCATGGAGCGGAAACGGCGTAAACCAGAGCACGAAGAAGGACAAAGTCCACATTGGGCGGCCTACAGCGGAAACCAATGCAGAGCTGTATTTAACAAGCCCGTCACCACGTCCATCTGGCGGCACAGGAACAAATCTGGGTAGCCATTCCCTACCCAAGCTATTTGACGCACGGCTCAACTCCACCCGCTAAATCAACCCTGATCCCCATCGGCCCCAAGAGGCCAGAGTCAAGGCCAACTCATGCTTCTCCGGCCCAAGCGGCCATAATTCCGTAACCTTGTACAAAGCCGTTGTGCGAACTGAGGGAAGGCCGTAGAGATTGATAAAAAGGGTTTGTCCATCCGGGCTAAAACACGCCCCGGCGAATTCCAGAGTATTGTGAGTATTCCTGGCGAAGTCGAATATCCTGCCCGACGCGGTAAGCCCACGGATGAACTGCGTTCCCCCGCCATCCTCACAAAGCGACCAACCCTCCGCTAGGACTGACCGTTATGTTGTCGGGAAAATCCAATACATGCACGCTGGGCGATTCGAACATAAGCGTGATCGTTTCGGCCTTCGGATCGTAAATCCAAACTTGTCCCAACCCGGCTTCGCCGCCGTTTGTCGAAGTGAAGTAGAATCTCTTTTCGGAGTACCAAATACCCTCAAGCCTGCGAAAGAGATCGTACATCACATTTACCTTAACAACGATTGGGCTAAGTGGTGTGTCGCGACCAAAAGCCGCATTCAATCCCAGAGCTATGAAACCACGCCGGCGCATGAACTTTGAAGTTACAATACCACATGGAGTGCACGGATCGATGACTTCTAAGAACCAACTTGTTGAAATGGCCATGGGTTACTTTCGCTCCCGCGTATTGGTTGCGGCGGCGCGCCTGGAGTTGGCCGATGCGCTCCATCCCAATCCAAAGTCCACCATGGAGTTAGCCAACGAATGCCATGCCGACGCCGCTGCCCTGCAACGGCTGCTGCGCGCACTCGCCAGCTTCGGGGTATGTGCGGAGACCGCTCCGGGAACCTTCGCCCTTACGGCACTCGGCCAGCCTCTGCGAAAGAATGCCACTGATTCCGCCTGGCCGGCGATTCTATTTTGGGGCGACTTACTTTCTGATAGCTGGTCTTATCTGACTGAATGTGTGAAGACAGGGGAGAGTGCACGAGACGTCATGGCTCGGGAAGGGCATGTCTCGCGGTGGTCGAAAGATCCAAGTGCAGGCGGCATCTTCCGGGCCGTTATGGGAACGGCGCCTGCTGAAGATTATCAAGCTATCGTCGACAGTTGTGACTTTGCCAGCGCGACGGTTGTGGCTGATCTTGGCGGCGGGGGCGGAGGGCTTTTGGTCGCGGCGCTGAAGACATTTCCGAACTTGAAGGGCATGCTGGTGGACTGGCCCGAGACGGCGAAAGCCGCAGAAGCACGCATGGCCTCGGAGGGTATGGCGGATCGATGCCAACTGTTGGGAGCCAACCTGCTGCAGGCTGTTCCCGACGGCGCCGATGTCTATTTGTTGAAGCACGTTTTGCATGGTTATAGCGACACGGACGCAGCGCAGGTCCTTCGCAACTGTCGCGAGGCGCTTGGTAGGGGCGGCTGTTTGTTGGTGCTGGAATTTGTCTTGCCGGACCAAGTATCGAAGGCCGATGAAGCACTGGAACGCCGTCTAATGAGCGATATGAACATGCTCGCGGTGACCGGGGGCAAGGAACGAAGCGAGGCGGAGTGGCGGCGGTTGGCGAAGTCAGCTGGTCTGACTTGGGTTGCTGCAACTGGCGTGCCCGAGGACTTGGTATCCGTAATCGAGCTTCGATTTTAGTTGAATAAAGTCTGGCTTTATGTTGGCCGATTTCTACTTCCGGGTAATCATAACCCAGCCCGCGGGATCCACTGCAACCTTCACTGGAGCAGCGGCGACCTTGAACTCAAACTCCGCCTCTGCTCCGTCTGTCTTGATCCACTCCACGCGGCCCCTAACGCCGCGCGCGAACTGCAGCTCCACCGGCACAAGCGTTGTGAACGTGTCCTCCACATGCTTCTGGTGAATCGTACCCACAACCTTTAATGCCGCGTCCTTGCCTTCCAGTTTCCACTTCACATCCACTTCAGGAATGCCGGTGCCGTAAACCCAATGCTCGAAGAAATCCTCGAGCTTTGGGTCGGCCATGCCCTTGGGCACATACTTAGCCGCCAGGGCTTGAAAATCGGAGGTGGAAAGCGGCTTGCCATTAAATTTGACGCAAATCTCTTTGAGCAACGCGAAGAACCCGGCATCGCCCAACCGGCGTCGCAACATGTGCAGGATCCATGAGCCCTTTTCGTAGGTGATTGAGCGCCAAGCGTCCGGGGCTTGAGAATTCTCAAGGCGGGCGCCCAGCTTGATCGGCCCGGTGCTTTCCATGGTCTGACCTGAAGGCAGTTTAGCGAGCAGCTTCTTCTTATACTCCTCTAAAACCGAGTCCATCGCCTTGGCGCCTTTCTTCTTCTCCAACTGAATAAGGCCGGAGTAACTGGCGAAAGCCTCCATCATCCATTCGTCATTTGCGCCGATCGCCACCACGCGATTTCCCCACCACTGATGCGCCACTTCGTGCGCGTGCAGCAGTTCGGAATAAAACGTCTCCATGCCTCGTTCGCGCAGACCAGCGGGGCGTTCGTCAGGCCTTAGGTATGCCAACGTGGAAAGATAGATCATGCCTGGAAAGCCCTGCCCGAACGTTCCTGGCACGGGCGACACTTCCAACTGCGGCACCGGGGCGGGTCCGAATTTGTCGCGAAAAAAACTGAACACATCGACGATTTCCGCCGCCAATCGTTCGGCTCTTTCGTTGGCGTTAGCCGACGGCGGCGGTGCGTCAATTGTAAGGCCGGGCTGCGGATCGTTAATCCTCCGTCGAGGGAAAGGCTGCGGTTGCGGGAGTGGAACAACTGGCCGCCGGCTGACGAAATTCTCCAGTTTCCTATTGGCGTAAACATCCACGGTAAGCCCCGACCGCGATTCTGTCGCTTTACCGTAATCACCCAGATTGAAGCCCACCATGCGTATCTTTTGATCGACACGGCGGCGTGTAATGCGAACGGTTTCGTCCGATTTTTCCTCCACCGTGGTTCCGACCGACACCACCTGCAGCGCCTTCGGGTAACGGAACGTCAAATCATAAGTAGCGAATTGGATGCCGCTCTGCGGATACCACGACCCGCGTGCGCCTACATAGTAAACGCCGTTGCCGGCCGGACGGATCACGTCGGCCTCATGCTCAAACACAATCTCCGCTGTTTGGCCGGCAGCAAGCGGTTCGTTTGGAATGACCAGGAACACGTCGCCATCGCGGCCGCGAATCAGATTGGAGCGCAGACTTTCGCGCTGGAAAAATTCCACTTCGCGACCGTTTAGTTTCGCGGAAATAATGCGCACCTGACGTGAACATTCAAACTGCAACAAATCTAGTGATGCTGTTGGTTCGATGCTGATTTTCGTGGTCGCCTTCAACTTCAAGTCGGGCGTGATTTCGGCTTGAATCTGGAAATGTTTGGTCTTCAGTAGGCTGGTGAAATCGGCTTGGGGAGTAAGGCCGCGCCTTACGGAGCGGCCTGGAAAGCTGGTCCAGACATCGAAGTAAGCGGCATTGTTGCGGAATGTTACTTGCCCGGCGGTGACTTGATCTCGCGAGGTAGGGTCGTAAGAAACGTCGAAGCTACCCAGATGAGCGCCGGCCATGGCGGCGAAGAATAGGCCCTGCTTGGGATCATTGATTCGGAAATCGGAGACCAGGCGAATTTCAAAGCTGTGGAATAAATTCTTCAGAAGCGCATCGTGCGAGGTGGCCAACATGCGGCCCATTTCCGCGCTGGCTTGAAACTTCTTTTCGGCGATCTCAGCGGCCAACTGGTCGCCGGTATTATCGGTGAACAGCAGCAAGGCGCCCTTGATGTGTTCGTTCAGGTTTGGTGCGCCGGAGAAGCGCGCAAGCGTAGTTCGCTCGGCCTTATCGGGCGGAACAAGAAGCACCTCGCCATCACCAGCCTCATTTTCCGCATAGAAATACGCAGCCACCCGCCGGCCATCAACGGGCTTAGCGAAGATCAAGTAGCCATCGGTAAGAAACAGCCGCAAATCTTCGCGTTCGATGCGAATGTCGCGGACGCGGAAGCACTGTTCCGGATCGAAGGAGGCGCCGGCTAAAGACGCAGCGATGTCTTTAGCGGAACGTGGGGCCGCCCACAGGGTTGGAGTTAGAAGGCAGAGGCTTAGGAAACAGCGGCTACGGAATTGGAACAGTGTTGAGCGCGGTGGCACAGGATCAGATGAACATTTCTTCGTCCTGAGTGGCGCTGTGCACGGGTGGACGCTGAGAGGTGACGAACGAAGAGAATGCGGCGCGCAGGCCAGCGGCGACGCCCGTTACTTCGCGGATTGGCGTCAAGATTCCTTTATGGACGGTGTTCACGGTGCTATGGACCTTGTTCAAAGTATCGTCCAGCACTATCTCGGCCTTCGCCATGTGCACCTGGGCGCGATTGCCGGCGTCGGTCATTGCAACGTCGATGCGGGCCATGTGCCCTTTGGCGGTCCTCAGGATCTCGTTCGCGTTGGTGGTCAGTTCCAGAATGTTCTGGCGGGTATCGTGCAGAGATTTCTCAGAGGTCTTGAGCAGCGCCTCGGCTTTGGGCAAAAACTCATTCAGCTTGGCATGCAGGTCGATTGACTTGCGATACATGCCGTAAAGCACCAGGGCCTGCACCGTCAAAGCGACGGCGATCATGCCCACCGCCAAGGTTAAGAGAATCAGCAAACGGTTATCCATTTTATTTTGCTCGAGGCGCTACCAGCTAACAGATTTATCCCAAGCTCTCGCCCGCAGTTGCTTCGCGGTAAGCTTGCTTGCCCGCTTCAACGGCTGCGGAAAGATGTTCCTTCTTTTGGGCAATAACATCTTTGCTGCGGTCGACCAGATCGGCGGCGGAGTCTTTGAACTCACCAGCGCGGCGGGTTACAAACTCGCGGCCTTCGTCGGTGCGCCGTTTGATCTGATCCAGGCTATCATCAGCCTTGCTTTTCAGAAGTTGTCGGGTCTCTTCGCCTGATTTGGGGGCGAACAGAATTCCGGCGGCTACGCCAATACCCAAGCCGAGGAAGAAATAAGAAAGCCTTTTATCGTCATCCATTTTGATGTGCTCCTATGCCTATCAGTGTAACGTATGGTTGCCTTTCTTCGTTCGCACTGCCAGAATTTTGTTACATGGCATTTGAACAATCCCGCAGACCACCCCGCAGACTTGCGGCAGAAGAACTTTACCAATATGCCGTGCGCTTGCTCGGCAAGAGGGACTATTCCAAGGCCGAAATGAAGACGAAATTGCAGGGCCGCGCCGCCGAGCCTGGAGAGGTGGAGGGCGCGATGGCGCGGTTGGAAGAGTTTTCCTTTGTCGACGACCGGCGCTTTGCATCCACATTTGCACAATATCGCAAGGAGAGCGGCGGATTTGGTAAGGCGCGCGTACTGCGGGATCTGACGGTGAAACGCGTGCCCGATGAGGTAGCGAAAGAGATGGCCGAGAAGGCTTACGAGGGGACGGACGAGGGGCAACTGGTAACCGATTTCCTGGCGCGAAAGTTCAGGGGCAAGGATTTGAAGGTGTTTTTGGCGGAGTCGAAGAATTTGCAATCTGCTTACCGGCGGCTCCGGACGGCGGGGTTTTCGTCGAATGTGTCTATTAAAGTGTTGAAGCGGTTTGCGGCAGGGGCGGAGGGGTTGGAGTATTTGGAAGCGGATGCCGCTGAGGCTGAGGAGTAGGAGTGTTTACGGCGAAGTAAGTTTTTGCAGGAGATTTTCAGGACTCAGGTTTAGCATAGGAAGCCGTATGAGAATTTTGGTTGTGGAAGACGAGCATCGCATGGCCGCGCTGCTTCGCCAAGGCCTCACGGAAGATGGCCATGTGGTGAGCGCAACGTCGAATGGAGCGGATGCCTTTTCAATGGCATCGGCTAGCGACTTCGACCTGATCCTTCTGGATGTAATGCTGCCCGGAATGAGCGGACTTGAAATCGCCCGGCGCCTGCGGGCGAATCGTGGTAAAACCCCAATCCTGATGCTGACTGCGCGCGACACCACCGCCGATATTGTGCACGGCCTTGACCTTGGCGCCGATGATTACCTTACCAAGCCCTTTAGTTTTGAAGTGCTGCTGGCGCGTGTTCGCGCTGTCGGCAGGCGCGGGCCAGTGGCTCAGCCGGTAAATTTAGAAGTCGGCAAACTACTTTTAAAGCCGAGTTCACGGGAACTATTTAGGGACGGACGGCTAATTGAGCTGACACGCACCGAATACGCGATTCTGGAACTGCTGATGCGAAATGCCGGCCGCGTTATTACCCGGGATTTGATGATAGAAAACGTTTGGGGTGGCGAATCGGACGTGGAAAGCAACACCATTGATTCCTTTGTCCGATTTCTTAGAGCGAAGATAGAAAGTCCGGGGCAGCCGCGATGCGTGCGCACCGTGCGTGGTGTTGGCTACATGTTAAGCACGGAGCCGGAATGAGCATCCGGATTCGCCTAACTTGCTGGTATGCGGTGGTGTTGCTTTTCGGCTTAGTGTTGTTTGGCGTAGTGCTCTCGGTCGCCCTTGAAAAAAGATTAGTCTCCGCAATCGATGAGCGGTTGGCGCAACGACTAAGGGGCGTAGCAACCGCTTTTGGTCCGCAGGCCGAAATCTCCGACCGAGCCAAACTTGTGGATGAACTAATGGAGTACGCCGCCGAAATGCCCGACGGAATAATTCAGCTGAGAGGCGCGGGCGAAGAGGTGTTGAAGCCCTCTGAGAGTCAACCAACGTTTTTACGAACGGACGCCGGCGCCCAGCCCGTTACGGTGACGCAGGAAGGACGGCGCTATCGAATGAAAACGGCTTCGTTAACTCTGCTTCAAGAGGACTATGAAGCAACCGTTTCGCAGTCGTTGGATGAGACCGAGAGCGTATTGCGAGACTTCCGCGCAATGCTGTTTCTGCTGATCCCCGCGGTTTTGTTGGTTGCTTCGTTAGGTGGATATTGGTTGAGTCTTCGCGCTCTGCGTCCCGTGGACGCCATTACAAAGGTTGCGCAATCAATTAGTGTGAATAACCTGGAACAGCGGATTCCCCTTCCACGGACTAACGATGAACTGGGGCGGATGACTTCGGCTTGGAACGATGTGCTGTCCCGTTTGGAGGAGTCTGTTAAGAGGATGCGGCAATTCACGGGCGACGCTTCGCATGAATTGAGAACGCCTTTGGCGGTGATTCGCGCCACGGCGGAACTGGCGGGGCGGCGGGAACGCACTACGGAAGAGTATCGGCAGGCGATGGCGAGCATCGGCCAGGTGGCTGGGGAAATGACGGTGCTGACGGAAGATCTATTGACGCTTGCCCGAAACGATGAAGGCAGATTGTACCTTCCTTTGGCCGCAATGGATTTATCGCAAGTGGTGAGCGCGGTGGTGGCGCAATGCGAAGTGGCGGCATTGGAAAAAGGTGTTGCGTTGGAAGGGCGGGTAAGCGATTCGATCTTAATAAACGGAAACGCGACCTCCCTGCGCCGATTGCTGTTGATTTTGGTGGATAACGCAGTGCGTCATACTCCGGCGGGGGGCTGGGTGCGCATTGGGGTGACGGCGGGAAGTGACGGCGCCTCGTTGAGCGTTGCAGACAACGGCGAGGGAATAGGTGGAACCGCGCTGCCTCATATCTTCGAGCGATTCTATAGCGGTAGTGTTTCCCGTTCTGAAGCATCTTCGCACGGATTGGGTTTGTCTATCGCCCAGGCAATCGCGCAGGCGCATGGGTCTGCGATTGAGGTAACCAGCGCGCCCGGCGCGGGATCAAAATTTTCGTGCCTCTTGAAAAAGTTGAGTTCTTCAGAAAATTTGCATCTGTATTAGATATTCTTGGCGCAAGGAGATTTCAATGATTCGCAACCTTTTACTAGCTATTGGATTTACAGGCTTGGCTGTGGCTGCCGCGAAGTTGGAGTTGAAAGATTTGCCGCCTGCTGTCAGGAAGACTGTCGAGGTGGAAACCAAGGGCGCAACGATCAAGAATATCGTCAAGGAAAAGGAAAAAGGCAAGACGGTATACGAGGTGGAAACGATGGTGAATGGCAAGAGCCGCGATATTGTCGTGAATTCCACCGGAGTTCTGGAAACAGTGGAGGAGCAGGCCGATTTGGACAGTTTTCCAGCTGCGGCGAAAGCAGCCATTTTGAAGAAGATCGCCGATGGCAAGCTAACGATGGCCGAGACTTTGAAGAAGGGCTCCACATTGGATTACGAAGCGGCTTACACGACCAAGGGTGGGAAGAAGAAGGAAGTAATTGTTAGCGCCGAAGGCGTGGAGGTGAAGTAACAGGGCCGGTTACAAGTGATCGATGGCGTGGAAACGGTGTTGTGGAAGATCGCGAAATGAAGAACGGACGTCTGGCGGAGCTTACCAAAGACTATTTCGCAATCGATGTCAGTACGAATGATGTCTACTATTTTGGCGAAGATGTTGAGGTCTGCAAGAACGGAAAAGTTGTCAACAGGAAAGGGCGTTGGCTTTCCGGAATGAACGGCGCCAAGTTCGGGCTGTATATGCCTGGAAAGCCGAACGTGGGGATGAACTATTATCAGGAAATCGCACCAGGGTAGGTCAGGATCGCGCTGACGTAGTGTCCGTCTCTGAGACGGTTATTACCCCAGCGGGAAAGTTTGAAAACTGCGTTCACACGATTGAGACCAGCCCAATTGAGAAGACTTTGAAGGACCACAAGTGGTATGCGCCGGGAGTTGGAACTCGGGGTTGGCCTGCGATTGGCCGCTAATACGGCTGGCAGCGGACTCGGTCCTTGATACCTCGCGAAGGCCAAAGCCCTTACAGTGGGGCTTTCGAATACGTACTTCAAATCGCTCGGACATCCGACGTTGATCGATGGGTGTTAGCGCAACCGACTCGAACCGCCGTGTACGGACCCGTATGCACGGTGGTGTGGCAGGGGTCGGCGGGTGACCGCCGCCCCTATTCCGTATATCGGCTTACGCCGCCGTCCACCCTCCATCAATGGTTTGCGTGCTACCTTGCACAAATCCGGCTTCGTCCGAAGCCAAATATAACACCATATGCGCAATCTCTTCGGGCTTGCCCAACCGGCCGATAGGTTGGCGCTGATTCAACTGAACCCGCATTTCCGCCTTTTCGTGCTTGTGATATTTTTCGAGGTACGACTCAACGAAGGGTGAATCGACGGTACCCGGCGCGATGCAGTTGACGCGCATCTGCGTGGGATATTCCACCGCCAGCTGCTTGGTCATGGCGATCACCGCGCCCTTCGACATGCAGTAACCGAAACGCCGCTTGATTCCGATAAGCCCTGCAACGGAAGCTATGTTGATCATGGAACCGTGTGAGGCAAGCAGCAGTGGCACGGCTGCCTTGGCCACCAGAAACAGGCCGAAAACGTTGACGCGGTAGAGACGGTCGAAATCTTCCGGAGCGCATTCTTCAATGCTGCCCACGTGGCCGATGCCGGCGTTATTCACTAAGATGTCGAGCTTGGGGATAGCGGCAAAAACAGCGGCGACTTGTTCGGCACTGGTAATGTCACAACCATGGGCGACGGCTCCCGGTAGCTCGGCAGCCAGTTTTGCGGCGCTTTCGCCGTTAAGATCAACGATGTGAACGGAAGCTCCGGCGGCAGTGAGCACGCGGACAGTGGATTCTCCAATGCCGCTGGCGCCTCCAGTTACCAGCGCGACACGGCCATCAAGACGGAAAGGGGTGGTCATCCACATCAGGATACCGAAAGTTTAACGGTGAGGGCAGCTGACTGGGAGAATATACTGACTGCCTACTTCATATAAGGCCGCAACCCGCGTTTGTGGAGCTTGAACTGGAACCGAAATGGGTATAAAGCAGCAAAATTGTAACATCTATTGCCGATGAGAATATGCTGGGATCCTTTGAAAGCGTCAGAGCACATTTAACAACGGCAATGCCTGGACGTTCCGTGGGCCTCATGATTCAAACTTTGTCAGCGTGATTTTATACCATTACCAGAATGGGCAATGGGGGTTTCGCGCCGAAATGAGCGCATCCACCTAGAACGGCAGCCGCAACCATCAGTAAGATGAACACGTTCTTGAAGACCGCTGGCGGTATCTACTTCAACAGCTCGATTATATGATCGGCTCGAATCTCGCGGCAACAACGGCTGACCGGTCTGGGGGATGCTGATCGACTCTGGCGCAGGCGCACACGCGCTGACCACGTCAAGCTTTACCGGCCCATTGGATTGGAGGTCCCTGCGCCTAATCAGAATATTTCCGGGCTGGTGGCCAATACCACCAATGCCGGGGTCATTTTCAACGGCGACGGCATCTTCGACTTGACCCACTTCAGCAATACTGCGCGAATGCGGACTTCACCACCGGAGGCGGGGGCGTTAACGGCGGGCCCCTCTGAACATGGTTTCCGCATCACCAGTTCCTGGTCCGTACGCCAACTGCCACCCTGTTCCGGGGAACCCCTCCCGGAAACACAAATATTTCAGTCTCCTTCGGCGGCGCCGATAAGTTCGTCAATTTCCCGACGCTAAGCCTCAATGCCGCTGATTTGAATTCAAAGCTACCGCAGAGCAACGCGACCCTAGCCGCCGAATGCCGAGTGCGCTTTCGCCCGCAGCCCGTGGTTCGTCATCGACTTCTTTAATTTATCCAACTCACGCCGCGCCACCCGCGCCCAATCACTTTGCGGATCCAGCTTGAGGTAAGCATTCCAGTGCCCCACTGCCTTCATTGCTGACCCTTCCGCCTGATACAGCAGCGCTAAATTATAATGCGCATCGCCATACCGTGGATTAATTCGCAATGCGTTTTCGTAATGCTTCAACGCCAAGTCCCGCTCTCCGCGCTCGTCATACAAGTTCCCAAGATTGAAAGCCGCTAAAGCATATTCGGGATCCACTGCAAGAGCATTCTGATAGT
The DNA here is from genome assembly GCA_025350695.1 of Acidobacteriota bacterium. Lineage (GTDB taxonomy): Bacteria > Acidobacteriota > Terriglobia > Bryobacterales > Bryobacteraceae > JANXSF01. Next base: position 46,180 of record JANXXI010000224.1, on the reverse strand, counting down.
TCGCCTCTGCTTTTTGCCACTTACGCTGGTGAAAGAAGATGGTGCCTAAGTTCACCATCGCGCTCGCCATCTTAGAGTTCAGCTCGATAGCTTTTTCGTAAGCCTCAATCGCCTCGTCAATGGGACCGCAATTATGTTCTACTTCAAGCCCCTTCTGAAACCAACGTTCTGATTCCGCGGCCTGAATTTTCTCCTTCAGCTTAGCCTCGGCCTTGCCGTCCTCTTTGGGGAAGGAAACCAGGCGTCGCACTTCGGAAGCATCGAAGTTGAGTAGATACTGCCCGGAAAGGGCCTCCATCTTCTTACCCTCAATCTCGGCTCGCAGCTTCTTCCCGTCGAGGAAAATCTTCGCTGCGGAAAGAGGATCGTTAACGCGCTTCAACTTGCCACGCAGCACTACCAGAACACGTTGTATGTTGCGCGTCGAAACATGCTTGGCACGCAACGATTCCAGTGTGCGCAGCGCAATCAGATCGCGGAACCCAAAATTCTCGCGAGGCTCAACCAGACCTTGGTGTTCCCAAGCCGCAAGCCGGCGCTCCGTTATGTTCACCAATCGCAGCACCTGGGCTCGACTCCAGGTCTGTGATGCTGCAAGGCTGGCCACGCGATGATTGTAGCACCCCCGTTTGTGGACATATTGTGGAAATCGCAGTTTTCAAGTAAGATTGCGAAGTTGCGGCAGGTGGGCTTGAGCTAACTCGTTTAGTTGCGGGTTTTTGGTTAAAAGCGCCATCGCACGCCCCCATTGAAAACCCGCCCATCAAGCGGCGCCCAGGCATCCACGGTCCAACGCCCATCCACCGCCCGGTCCGGACGAAGCAACGAATTCCACCGCGTCTGCCGCGCATCGTTCAGGTTCTCAGCATTCAGGAAAACACGAATTGGCCCCAACTTGCGCTCCACCAAAAAGCCAACACTGATATATGCCTTTGAGTTCGTCCGGTAAGGGTTCTGCTCAAGCCGCTGTTGTCCCGTGTAGTAAAATTCCAGACCAATCCGTCCGGAGTTTTCCTTCTCCCACACGCCGGTTACACCAAAACTGTGATGCGGAGTCAAAGGCGCATCCATGACCTTGTCAACCTCCGTTTCTCGCGCTCGGACATATGTATAGGAAGCTGTCGCCGAAACGCGCGCCTTGCGCAACGTGCTCAACAATTCCAGCCCCTTATTGCGCACCGGCTCAACCGAATTGGTTATCTCATACCGGCTATCCCGGCTAACATGAATTGGATTCCGCACAGTGGAACCAAAAAACGTCGCACTGGCCGACACAGGTCCAACCGTGCGCCCAATGTCGATGGACCCGCTCCGCCCTCGCTCCGCCACCAGCGGCGAAGGCGCGTTCAGGCGGAACAGGCCGGCCGCGCCAGTCTCTTCGGTTAGCGGCCTTGGCGCAAAGAAACTCTGCCCTCCTGAAGCGCGGCTGGTCCACCCATGCCAGCGCCACAGCCCGCTCAACCTTGGACTAAAGAACGCTCCGTACCTGCTGTGAAAATCCATCCTCGCGCTGGCCGATAGAGACAGCCACGGAGCCACTAGGATGTCGTCTTGCAGGAACACTCCAGGGGTTGTGTATTGATAGGCAAATCGGGGAACATCACGGGGCTGGAAAGCCTCCCGTTCAGCCGCCGCGCCAATCACCCACGTCTGCCGGCCCACGGTTCCCCGCCCCGCCACTTCACCAAACAGCATGCTGTGCGACTCCCTTTCGACAACCTCACCGAACCGATGGTTGTACTGCGCCTCAGACGCCGCGACGCGTGCCGTAACCACAATCCGATTGTCGATCAGCGACTGGAAATTGCCGCCGAAATCATACCGCCGCGTATTCAATGCCTCAACGTACGGCGCACCCGTGGCCGCAAGCACGGAGCCCGGCATGGTTCCACCCATCCTGTTTTCGTAAGTGACTCCGCCCGTCAAGGACGCAGTTTGATGCTGCGCGCCATTCCAAAACAGGCGTGGCCGCATCACGCCTCGGCTGTAACCCGCCAAGTCCGCCCAGCCGTCGGCGTCTTTGTCCTTCCGCGATTGCCAATCGCCAATTCCAAGCAACGACACACCCCAACGAGGAGAAAACTTCGAGGCAACGAAACCCGAAATGTCAGTGGCGCCAAGCGTGGAGCGATTGAACAGGAATTCATGAACAGGCTCATCCTTAGGCCGCCGCGAAATCAGGTTCACCACCCCCGCCATGGCCCCCGCTCCGTACAGCGCGGACGCCGCACCCTTAATCACTTCCACCTGCTCAAGGTCAGTGGGCGGCGTTTGCAGAATCCCCAACCCATCGCCTTGCTGGCCGAACAAAGGAAGCCCATCGGAAAGAAACCGTGTGTACCGCCCGCGCATCCCCTGAATCCGCACACTTGCCGCCCCTAACGATGGCGACGTAGTCTGCACGCGCATCCCGCCCATTTCGTTCAGCATCATGCTGATGTCCCCGGGCGTCATCAGCATCTTTTCTTCAATTTCGTCCCGCCCCAGCACTTCCACCCGTGTGGGCGAATCCTGCAGTCTGGTATCGGTGCGGGTCGCCGATACCGTAATCACTTCCTTGACCTCCCCAAGAGGTGTTAACTCCACCACCAATCGCTGCTGCCTACCTTCTTCCACCAATAGCGAAGTGGCAACCGGCGCAAAGCCTACTTTTGAAACCGTGAGTTGCGCTTTGCCTGGAGGGAGCGCCGTGTGGGCCACACCGTCTGCACCGGTAAGCGCAATAACGAGGCCGTTCAGAAACACTCTGGCGCCAACCACCACGGAGCCGGCATCCGATTTCACTTGAATCCGAAGCGGCGTTGTTTCCGCGGCATGCAAAGTGGCCATCAACAGCAGTGTTGAACGAAGTAATATAAAGACCAGTCTACTGAAATAGATCACGGCTCGCGGTTTACGTAAACCTGCGAGCCGTGGTCGTAAGGGAGCGGTGCTTTGTTTTCCAGCCGACGCGATTAGAAATTAATTCGCAGCGCCAACTGAATGCGCCGCGAAGGCCGCGCGGCAGTCGGGGTATTGAACAACGTGTTGTACATTTCCCCGGTCGTATTGTTGAAGCGCAGCGTCTGATCGACACTCGTGAACTGCGTTTGATTCAGGGCGTTATAAGCTTCAAACCGTAACTGCCCCTTCAGACGCTCGCTAAACTTCAAGTCGCGCGACAAATTGAAATCCACATTCGACGTGCCTGGTCCGGTCATTGTGTTCTTCCCCAGATTGCCCAGTTGCGGAGCGGTGCTGGTTGTAGACCATGCTACATTACCCTGCCCGGCGGGTTGAGGCGGCGGCGAAAAACGAGTTGCATAAGGTGCGTCTGGGTTAACCACCTGCACTCTGGCCGTAGCCGAAGCCGAGCCTGTCGGAGTGGAAATGCCGTTCAAAGTCGAATATCCAGGCGTGAACGGAGCTCCTGTGTTGAAGCGCAGGACGCTTGAGATTGTCCAGTTGTTGGCCACCCAACGAACCGGTGCGAAAGTAACATTCCGCGAAACCTTTGGCAGTGTCCAGTAGAAGTTGGTGTTGAACACGTGAGCCCGGTTAAAGCCAGCGGGCCCATAGTTACGCGCTTTGGTTGGCAAGAACGCATCCACTTGTTGGCTGTAACTGTCGGTTGCGTCGAGTGCCTTGCTGAAAGTGTAGCTCGCCGCAATGTTCAACCCTTTGCCCATACGCTGCCGGAAGGTCATTTGCAGCGAATTGTAGTTGGAGGAGTTGGCGAATTCATACAAGAGAATATCGCCGAAACCCTGATAGGGACGCAGGAAGTTCGGGGGCAACACCGTGCCCGTTGTCGACAAGTCGCGATTCTGGGGATTGATGTTTAGGAAGTTTGAACCCAGCGGCACTGGGTTAATGTTGCGCTGCCACAATTGATGGCGGGCAAGCATACCGGCATAGCTGACTTGCAGGAACGCTTTTTTAATTTGGCGCTCCAGGTTCAGATTGAAGTTGTAGATCGTCTGCTGATGGCCCGGCGTGGCGAGCGAAGTGACGCTGCCCGACGGGGCAAGGAAGCCCGCGCCGGCCGTCTCCCTAATATCGGCGAATGTTCCGTAATATTGCGTTGGCGAAAACACCGTGGGAGGATTGCTGATCTGACCCATCACCGGGTTCCCCTGGATGCGATCAAAGTAGACGCCGCCTCCGCCACTGATGGTCATCATTTGTTCGCCAGTCGGATCCCAAGAAAATCCGAAGCGTGGCGCCGCTACTATCGGCTTTACACTGTATAAGCCGCGTGGCGCCCCATTTTTACCGCCAATGATATCGCCGTTAGCGGGATCGCCGTGCCCGGGGGCAAATGCGCCCACAAGCCCTTGACTATAGTTCTTACCGGTCAACGGATCCTGAGCGAACTTCGCTCCATTCACCAGTATCGGGCGCAAAAGCACCGGCGCGTTGGCCGGATTGTAGGCTGCTGCTGAGAACGATGCCAGTTGCAGATTGCCGTCATACTGCGCCGGATCAACATAGAAGCGAACACCAAAATCCAACGAAAGATTCTTCCGGGCACGCCATGTGTCTTGAATATAAAACTCAGTGTTAGTGAATAGGAAGTTTCCTTTCGGCCGCCCCGTTGCCTCCGTATACTGCGAGTAGTTTCCAAGTAAAGCATTGGCATAAGCATTATTTGAGTCAAGCGGATTGTTTCCGTCCGCACCAAAATTCAGCGTGCCCCGGACCGCCGTTGACGCGCTTTGCAGCTTCTGTGTGTGCTCGAAGTAAAGTCCAAACTTGACCGAGTGCGTTCCGATGATCTTGCTGATGTTGTCCGATGCGGTGAAAATAGTATTCTGGTTGAAATACGGCGTACCATCGTTAATCGACGGATTGGCCGCGTTGGGAATGCCTCCGAAGGTCATGTTAGGAATCAGATTCAATGGATTCAATGCGGGATTCCGTTGGACGATGTCGATGCCTAATTTTGTCCGGTCTAGCTTAGCCGGATCTCTCGGTCCAAAGGTCAGCTCATTCCGGCTGAAAGCCATTGTCGCTTGATTGAACATCGTGGGAGTAATCGTGTTAGTAGACGTCAACGATGCAGTCTTTCCCGGTTGCTGGAACACTATCGGCGTAATAGGAAAGTTCAGCGAACCATCCACCCAGATGCCATATAACGTATCCTGCTTGTCGGAATTCTGCAAGACGTTGGCCGACATTTGCCAATTCTGCCGCGGCGAAAAATCGACCCTGGCATTTTCGGTGCGCCGTGGATACGGAGCGGCTTCGGAGACAAAGTAGTTGTATTGATATCGGTTCACAGCATCCGGAGCCACGTAGTTCGGCATCGGGAATAACTTCAAAATGTTCTTGCCGGTCGAAGTCAGCTGTGAAGGGGGGATTATGCGGCCAGGGAAAAGCGTTTTGCCCGCCGATGGATCGTTCACTGTCCAAAGACTTCCGTTTGTCTGGAAAGATTGTGAAAAGTCCCCATTGCGCTCTCGCTCACTAGGCACTGTGATCAGCCTGCTTCCAAACTGGACAGTCTGCTTTTGGAACTCCTGCGTAAAGGTGAAGAATAGTTTATTGCGGTCCCTGTTCCATTTGGGAATCAGCACCGGACCACTAATTGAGTAACTCCCGATGTTATAGCGATACGGAGTCCGCTTGCGACCGGCTTTGTTATTGAAAAAGTCATTCGCGTTCAAGGCTTCATTGCGGACATAGTATCCAGCGCTGCCATGGAACTGCTTTGAGCCACCCTTGGTTGTAATGTTGATCGACGACGGATTGCGCCCGCTCTCCGCCGAATAGGCCGACATCAGTACCTTCACTTCACCCACCGAATCCATCGAAGGCATGCTGTGAATGCTGCCGTTTGAGCCCGTATCCAGAATCGTGACGCCATTCAGTGTGACGTTTTTCGAATCATTGCGGCCTCCCATAATGTAGATCCCGCCGACGCTGGTCGGTCCAGGAGCATCGCGTCCGTCGGTTGTGTCCACAACTCCAGCCATCAAGCTGATCGCATCGAAGATGTCGCGGCCACGCAATGCGATCTGATTCAGTTGATCGCCAGTAAGCGTGCCCGAACGTTCCCCTGTAACAAGGTTGACGCTAGTCGTCTCGGCAGTAACAGTAACAGACTCACTTATCTGTCCAATCGACAACATGATCTTTTCCGACTTATGATCAGCAGTGAAAATCTCGAGCCCCTTCTTCGAGTACGTCTTAAACCCCGCAGCTTCCACTTTCAGCGTGAAAGTGGATGGCGTGATATCAGGGTAGTTGAAGAAGCCCTCGCGGTTGGTTTTAACTGTGCGGACGAAGCCGTTACTTTCACCGGTCAACGTGATCTTGGCGCCAGGAACCGTGGCTCCAGCCGCGTCCGTGACGGTGCCGGATAGCGAACCCGTGGTGTTTTGCGCCTGCAAAAGAGCGGCGAATGAAAATAGGAAAGCAAGATGTTTCATTGAGATTTCTCTAGAGACTAGTTGGGGAAGTATATAACAAGAGAGGCGCGCCTAGTGTGGATTGTTGGTACTAATTGTCAGTCGACGATCCAACATTGCGCCCTGGATAAGGAATTAGTACTAAGTGCATTGCGGCCTTGATTCACTCCGGTATGGGTGTCATTCTGTGGGCGGATGGTTTTTCGATCGCGGATTTCGATCCTTTTAGCCGGAGCAATTGGCTTGGGCGGCCTTTACGGATTTCAGAACTCGAGAGTCCTCGGCGGGTTTCTCCAACTTCACGGGCCCCCAGTTGCCGCGTCTTCGGCACTTCTTTCCGAGCACGACCTTCAAGCCATCAACGCGATGGCTCCTCAGGACCAAGCGATCCGCTTGCTCGAGCGCACGATCAACCACTACGAAGGGGCCGGCGCGGAAATTGCAAAGCGGGCCGATGGATGGATCGGGCAGGTCCACTCCGATCCGAAGCTGACTTCATTGAGCGAGACTGCCTACTACTCAACGATCTTCGCGTTCGCGCCGCCGCTCTTGAAATCTAGCGCGTGGAGGCCGACTACCGCAAGACTCCGGAAGCCGTGGGTCAACTCATTTCGCGCGTAGAGCCCACTCGCTTGTACTTCCTTCTGTCCCATCTCACAATCCTGGGCAACCGCGGCGTGGAACCTGGCAAGGTTTTCGACACTTTGATGCGGTACGCCCGCGATCCGGAAGGCTCGGCGCGCGCCGCCGCCATCAACGGCTTGGGCCTGCTAGGCACGGAAAGCACGATAGCGCCTTTGCTCGGAATATTCCGCGGCGATATGCGCCTTAAAGCCGTGCCCGAACCGGTCCGTTTCAGTCAGGATTCCAGCCTCGACCCACAGACCACAAAGTGGGTGTGTCAGGCACTGCGCGAGATCACTAAGCGGAGCCTTTCCGAGGACCCGGCGGCGTGGGTCAGTTGGCTTGCCGCGCAACCGACGTCCATGGATCAGTGGTTCGTGGTTAAAGTAGTCCAGCCCGGGCGAATCCAGCAGACTCATACTAAGTAGCGCATGTCTTTTAGTCTGGGCCATCTGACAACCACGCTGCACGCCCGGGTATAGCATAATTGGTAAACGGACGATTTTTACCGCACGACCAAGCGTCGTGATAAGGAGCAAATATGTGCGATCAGAAACATTTTGACGAGGACCTGCAGGAGTTCGAGACTCGCGGACAGGTTACGCGAAAGCAATTCGGCGTCATGTTAGGAGCAGGCATGGCCATGATGCTGCCACAGGTTGCCAACGCCGTGACCGTGGTCGAATCGGACGTCACCGTGACCACGCCCGACGGCGCCGCGGATTGCTACTTCGTGCACCCCGCCACCGGAACAGCGCCAGCTGTACTCGTGTGGCCAGATATCTTCGGGCTTCGGCCGGCCTTCCGCCAAATGGGCAAACGGCTCGCCGAATCGGGCTATTCAGTCCTGGTGGTGAATCCGTTTTACCGCGCCAAGAAAGCTCCCACCTCAGAGGCTGGTTCAGCGACCCCCATCCAGCAGGTCATGCCGCTCGCGCAAGGGCTGAACGAGACGACTCATATGACCGATGCCAAGGCGTTCATCGGGTGGCTGGATAAGCAAGCATCGGTCGCCAAGAATCGTAAGGTCGGCACACAGGGTTATTGCATGGGTGGCCCGATGGCGTTTCGCACAGCGGCCGCCGTGCCTGATCGCGTCGGTGCGGTAGCTTCGTTCCATGGCGGCGGCCTCGCCACGGATAAGCCGAACAGTCCGCATCTGCAAGCCGCGAAGACCAAGGCGCAGTTCCTGGTTGCGATTGCGGAAAACGATGACACGCGGTCTCCGAAGGATAAGGAAATGCTGAAAGAGACGTTCGCCAAGGCGAGCTTGTCAGCGGAAATCGAAGTGTACGCTGGCTCGGCACATGGTTGGTGCCCTCCAGATTCGCGCGTCTACAATGAGCCAAACGCCGAGAAGGCGTGGAGCCGTTTGCTAGCTCTGTATGGAAAAGCGCTGGCCTAATATCACGTCGTGAAACGACGAGCGCGTATCCAATTGCCGGTGTGCTCGTCGCGTTCGTAAATTGATGGCGGAGAGAATCAATGATCGCCGTACTTCAACTCGCCTGCCTCAATCGCCACGGCCAGCCAGTTAGTCGCCGGAGGCAGCGGACAAGTCGCATACGGCGTGAAAACACATGGAGGATTGTAAGCCTTATTAAAGTCGATGGTAACCTGCCCATCAACCGGTGCTTCAGCATATAAGAACCGCGAAGCCCCATAAGTCGTCTTGCCCGAAGTCTTGTCGCGAAGAATGAAAAACAAACGTTGCCCGGAAAGCATTGGCTCCAAACGGCAGGTTACTCCACTTACTTCAAACTCAGCGACGCCAGGGCTTACATACTCTTCCTCAAAGCCCTCAAGCACCGTATCAAGGAAACGAGGCTGCGGCGGCTCATACGGAATCCATCGCGCCGTAATGCGGTACTCCGCACGAACCGGATACCAATTCAATCCTCGAAACTCGCGCAAAAACTGGCTCTGCTTGTCGCGAACACGCAAGCCAACGTTAGCCCCGCGAACAATCACGAACAGAGTCTTGTCCCCGACGGTCATATTATCAGCCGGGCCAGGAATGTCGGTCTTCAGTTCCTTCTCCCCCAACCAAACAGCATTCCCTCGTCGAGTGAACACGATACCCTCAACGGTATTCTCTCCCTCGTCGAGCCAGACCAAGCCCGCCACGCTGAGCCATCCATCAGGAGCTTTGAGTGATTCTTCGCGCTGCTTACGCCATATCTCAACCGACTCGATGTAGCTAGCCATGTAAGTTAAACCGTAACTCGCCCGCGCCGCGGCTTGAAGAAAATCACGGGCGTGATCATCAGGGAAAGAACCATCGAAACCAACACGCCGCCAATGATCGCAATCGCCAACGGCTGCAGCATCTGCGCGCCACTGCCCACGCCTAAGGCCAGCGGCAGCATGCCGAAAATCGTAGCCAGTGCAGTCATCAAAATAGGCCGTAACCGGCGACGCCCGGCTTCAAAAATCACCTGGTCCAATGGCAGTCCCTGTGCGCTGAAGTGCTGCTCGGAATCAAGCATCAGGATGCCGTTCTTGTGCACAATGCCCACCCCCATGATGATGCCCATGAATGACGAAATATTCAAAGTCGAGCCAGTCACCGTAAGCGCCAATAGCGAACGAAGAGGTCTGAGCGGAGGTCTTCTCTACATCGGCCTGGGCGGCTTCGCCACCGGTGAAACGAGCCCTCGTGTTGGACTCGAAGCTGCGTTCTTCGGTGAGACTGGCTTCGGCGGACTCGGCCATTTTTCGCGCGGCGAGCACGCCGCAATAAGCGAGAGTGACGGAGCGGCGCAGGTCGCGGCCGGTGATGCGGGTGGTGGCTTCGGCGATATCGCGATCCACTTTTGATCGGGCGTAGGCGGCGCGACTGGAGGTGTCGAGTACAAGGCCAATGTTTGCCGTCGCGAGATACTCGTGCTGACCGTTCAAAGCAACGAAGCGGATACCACCACCCGCCGGGCTGTTATAAATGTAACCGCTATTGAAGACGCTTTGCGGCAAGAATGAAGTGCGGGCCGCATTGACGCCAAGCGCGGCGATGCGCGCTTCATGACGGGCAGCACTCACAGCCGATGGAACGGATTCGGCAAGGCGGCTGCATTCGGCCAAAGTGAGCTTTGAGGTTTGCGCAGAGAGTTTTAGGCTTGCCAGTAGAAAGCCGGCAGCGAGAAGCCAGCGGCGGGTGAGAAGAGCTGGCATGACAATCCTGCTATTCTAGCTCATGTCGTTGTATTGCAAGAGGCAACTAATGCGGATTTTTACATTATTAATAGTTGGGTCCGTCGCCGGGTTCGGCCAACCGGCGTTTGTGGGCTCGGCAAAGTGCGGTGGCTGCCATAAGGCTATCTATGACCGTTGGAAGAAGACCTTGATGGCCAACGTGTTGCAGGACGTCAAGGCCAAGCCGGAGGTGATCCTCGGCGACTTCTCTAAACCCAACGAACTGGTGACCTTCAAGAAAGAAGATATAGTCTTCACTTATGGAAGTAAGTGGAAGCAACGTTACTTTACTAAGATCGGTAATGACTATTTCGCGTTTCCGGCGCAGTGGGATGTAAAGGCCAAGGTGTGGCGGCGTTACTATGTTCGCGACGGCACGGATTGGTGGACGAAGCACTATCCGGCTGAGCAGATGCAGCGGCCAACGGGGCCGACTTGCGACGGATGCCATTCGGTGAACTTCAACACGAAAGACAACTCCGTGACGGAGTGGAACGTGGGTTGCGAGAAGTGCCATGGGGCTGGAAGCGCGCATGCCGCCGCGCCATCGAAGGCGACGATCGTGAACCCGGGGCGGCTCGACTTGGTGCGGTCGAACGATGTCTGCATTCAGTGTCATTCGGAAGGACGTCCGTTGAATAATCCGGTGAATGGCCGTTACTATGCTTGGCCGGTTGGGTATCAACCTGGTGCGCGATTGGCTGACTATTGGCAACTGGAAGAGCATAAGTTGGGCGAGAAGTCGTTCACGCATTATCCGGAGGGTTCCGCGATTAAGAACCGGATGCAGGGCAACGATTTTGTGCAGTCGGCGATGCATAACAAGGGCGTAAAGTGTTCGAGCTGCCATGATGTTCATGGCACGGGGAATGCGGCGGATTTGATCAAGCCGGGCAATGGGATGTGCTTGCAGTGCCATGGCATGGATTCGCCGAATGGGCCGAGGCAGACGATTGCCGTGCATTCTCAGCATAAAGAGGGGTCGACAGGGAGCGAGTGCGCAGCTTGCCATATGCCGGAGATTGCTTCGGAAATTGAGGGCACTTTCGTTCGCAGTCACACTTTCAAGTTCATTCCGCCGAGTGATTCGGAGAAGTACAAAGTTCCGAATGCTTGTGTGATTTGCCATAAGGACAAGTCGAATGACTGGGCGGCAAAGGAGTTGAAGAAGTGGCCGCATGTTAGTCCCTGGCGTGTGGCTGGTAAGTAAGTTACGTAGCTTCGAGCGTAATTGTAGTCTCCGTCGAATTGGGTTCGTTTTCCAAACATTGATGCTTGTGCTTGCGGCCTGCGTTACAGGGGCAGAGGTCGTTGCGAGCCACCCCCCTGATTCGGACGTTCGAGCCGTTTGGGTTGACCACAAATTGGGCTTGTATTACGGCTTAGCTGCGGCACGGGGCGTGCTGCTTGCGAGGCTCATAAATCCTTGAGGGATTTGTGGAAATTGCGTTCCCCCGGTTGCGGGCGAGCGTTTTGTCTCCGGAAAGGAGCGAGTCGAGGCCAGCTCTTGTGGCATGAGAAGCGCGGCTCGCGTTGCGTAAAGGCCGAGTTTGGTGGCGTTGGCGGAGGAGCCGGATTTGCCTTCGGCGGTTCGGGGACTTGTGGAGTGCTGAGCGTTGGCTCGATTGGCTTCGATTTGCGCAGGCGATGTGTACATAGGCTTTTTGGGCTCCTTAGTAGTTGTTCGATTTCGAGTGTGGCACGGCTGGTCAAGGGGATTGGCGACTGGTTGACGTTAAGTTATTGAACATTTGAGAGATATCAGCGCTGAACAGGAAGGAATAGCATAGATGTTATGCCCGGTTCCGCGAGAAGACACTTCTGGAAGAAGGGAAATACTTAGGCGCGGAATTGGTCTAAAAATGCGGTGGACTAGAGCGCAAGGTAAAGCTGAGGAATATGGGTTTTGTTTGAACTCGGAGTGGGGTTGGGTGGGAACTTCCGGTGATGGGGATGATTGTGAGCACCGGTGATGGGTCTTCCGGCAACCCACCCGAATCCGCTACCATGGAAGTATCCCCACAATGCTCCGCTACGAAACTGCGGGGGAATCGCACGGCGAATGTCTGGTGGCCACCGTCACAGGCCTGCCCGCCGGTGTGCCGATTTCTCTCGATAAAATAAACCGCGAACTCTGGCGCCGTCAGCAAGGCTACGGTCGCGGCGGCCGCATGAAGATTGAGACCGATCAGGCGCAAGTCGTCGCAGGTGTGCGCCACTCGCAAACCATCGGTGCGCCCATCGCCATCATCGTCCAGAACAAAGATTGGAAGAACTGGACCGAGATTCTGCCGGTGGAAGATTACGCTGGATCGGAAGAGAAGCTAAAGCCGGTTACCAGACCGCGTCCTGGCCATGCCGACTTGGCGGGTGGCATCAAGTACAACTATCGCGACGCCCGCTATATTCTGGAACGCGCCAGCGCGAGGGAAACCACCATGCGCGTCGCAGTCGGAGCGGTTGCTAAGGCGTTTCTCGGCGAATTCGGGATTGAGATTCTGAGCCACGTGATCGCCGTCGGCACAGCCCGCCTCGGCCGCAATGCCACTTGGGAAGAGATCGTGGAACTCAGCAAGAAAGACGAAGTGCTGCTGGGGTGCGTCGACGCGGAAGCGGAAGCCCGCATGAAAGAGGTCGTCGACGAAGCCTACCGCACAGGCGATACTGTTGGCGGCGTGTTTGAGGTTGTGGCGCACGGATTACCTATCGGCCTTGGTTCGCACATTGCCTGGGACACGCGTCTTGATGGCCGTTTGGCGCAAGCTATCGTTTCGATGCAGGCGGTGAAGGGTGTCGAAGTTGGCTTCGCTTATGAAGGTTCAGAAGCCTTCGGGTCGAAGGTTCAGGACACGATTCATTACAACAAGGTGAGCCACGAATTTTTCCGGGGAGCCAATCGCGCGGGAGGTATTGAGGGCGGCATCACCAACGGTCAGGACATTTTGGTGCGCGGGCTGTTGAAACCGATCTCCACTTTACGGCGTCCTCTTGAGAGTGTCGATCTGGGCACGCGCGATCCTGAAAAAGCTGCCTACGAACGGAGTGATGTTGCCGTTGTTCCTGCTGCCGGCGTGATCGGCGAGGCGATGGTGGCGATCGTGCTGGCCCAGGCTTTCTTAGAAAAATTCGGGGGAGATTCTCTACTTGAGACCAAGCGGAATTATGATAGTTATCAGCAGCAGGTGAGGGCCTACTGATGAGGCTCGATATCGTCAAATACGGCGAACCTGTTTTGGAAACGGTTGCACGGCCGGTCACCGATTTCGGAAAGGAATTGGCCCAGTTGGTGGATAACATGTTCGAAACCATGTATTTCGCTAAAGGGGTTGGGTTGGCTGCGCCACAAGTAAATATGTCGTGGCGGCTTACGGTGATTGACGTTTCTTCCGGGCAGGACCCGAATGACAAATTGGTTCTGGTTAATCCGCAAATTGTCAAACTGGAAGGCTCGCAAGTGGGGGAAGAGGGTTGCCTTTCCATCCCGGGTTTCCGCGAGCAAGTGAAGCGCGCCGGCAAAGCCATTGTGCGGGCGCAGAATGTAAAAGGCGAGTTCTTCGATGTTACTGGTGAAGAGCTATTGGCCCGGGCGATGCAGCATGAGATCGACCACTTGAACGGCGTGTTGTTCATACAACACCTGAGTTTGTTGAAGCGAGACCTGATCAAACGCAAAATTAAGAAACTGCAAAAGGCGGGCGAGTGGACCTAGTTTTCCTCGGCACGCCGCAGTTCGCCGTGCCTACGCTTGAAGCGCTGATCGCCGCTGGTCATAACGTCAAGGCAGTTTACACGCAGCCCGATCGTCCAAGCGGACGAGGGCAGGAGTTGGCGCAATCCGCAGTCAAGAAAGCAGCCCTGGCGCACGAGCTTCAGGTGCTGCAGCCGGAACGAATTCGCCACCCTGAAGAGATCGCGAAGCTTGCCGAGTTCAAGGTACCGGCCATGGTTGTGGTTGGCTACGGGCAGATTCTTCCGCAAGCGATTATTGACCTAGCGCCGCTGGGCATCATCAACGTTCATGGTTCGCTTCTGCCGAAGTATCGAGGCGCGGCCCCAATCCAGTGGGCTATTGCCAATGGCGAGAAGCGGACTGGTGTGACCACGATGCGCATTAATGCCGGAATGGACACGGGCGACATGTTGCTGAAAGCCGAACTCGATATTTTGCCCGAGGACACTTCGCCGACACTGGCCGAACGGCTCTCGGCGTTGGGCGCGCGGTTGTTGCTTGAAACGCTGCCCGGCCTGGAAGCGGGAGCAATCCTCTCCGAACCGCAAGACCATGCGACAGCTACGTACGCCCCAATCCTAAAGAAAGAAGATGGCCGGATTGATTTCAAACGCACCGCGCAACAAATCGTTGATCGATTGCGCGGCTTCACACCCTGGCCAGGCGCAAGCACCAGTTTTCGTGATTCGCAATGGAAAATTCTTAGCGCAAATGCCCCTGAATCGAAATCTGAAGGAATTCCCGGACAAATTCATGCGAGCGGTAAACATTTACTGATATCCTGCGGAATGCACACTATTTTGGACGTAACTGAGCTGCAACAGGAAGGGCGGAAGCGAATCACCGCCGACGCTTTTCTAAACGGCCAGCGCCCAATGGAAAACGAAGTTTTTGGAGGCTAGCTTGTTTCCTCTCCCCACTGGCTACCGGTATGCGACAGCCTATGCAGGAATCCGCAAGGATCGCCGTGATGACGTGGCTATTATTGTGTCCGATAGCCCAGCGTCAGCCGCCGGCGTTTTCACCACCAACCTTGTGCAGGCTGCTCCGGTAGTGCTGGCTAAAGCGCATTTGAAAGCGTCGCGCGGCAAGGCCCGCGCGATTTTGGTGAATGCTGGGAATGCTAACTGCGCGACCCGCACAGGGGCGAAGGTTGCTCTCGACAGTTGTAAGGCAGTGGCGAAATCGCTGGGCATCCCAGTGGAGCAAGTATTGCCCGCCTCGACCGGCGTGATTGGCGTGGAGTTGGACGGATCGAAAATCACCGGCGCGGCGCCTGGATTGGTAAAAGCACTGGGTGGGGATTTCGAGAGTGTGGCCAAAGCGATCTTGACCACCGACTTGGTTCAGAAGCGCGCTGCCGCGCGAGTGCAGACGAAAGGTGGAATCGTCACCCTTTCCGGCATGACTAAAGGTTCGGGCATGATCCATCCGTTGATGGCCACCACGCTGGCGTTCGTGATGACCGATGCGCGAATTCCGGCGTCCGATCTGAAGCCGATGTTGCGACGGGCGACGGCCCGCAGCTTCAACCGGCTCACGGTCGATGGGGATACCTCGACCAACGATTGCATCTTTCTGTTGGCTAACGGAGCGACAGGATCCGCACTAACGCCGAACGAGAAAGAGCTATTTGAAGAGGCGCTGACCAAACTGCTGGAAGACCTGGCGATGCAGATTGCTCGCGACGGCGAGGGCGCGACAAAACTTGTGACCATCGATGTTTCGGGCACGCGGACTGAAGCCGAAGCGGAAAAAATTGCCCGTTCGATTTCGAATTCACCGTTGGTGAAGACGGCCATTTATGGCAACGATGCAAACTGGGGACGCATTCTTGCGGCGGCTGGTTATGCCGGCGTGAAGTTCGACCCGGCGCAAGCGGAAATCACGATGCAGGGTGTGCTGGTCTGTCGTGGCGGGTTGGCCGCGAAATTCCACGAGGAGGAGTTGAAGCATTTGTTGAATACTCCGGATATCCACATCACATTTCGATTGAAAGGCGAGGGTAAGGGCCGCGCCCGCTTCTTCACGTGTGACTTCACCGAGGGCTACATCAAGATCAATGCCAGTTACCGGAGTTAGCAGGCGCCAGATTGCGGTTGGCTTGTTCGCCACTCTTGCGTGTCATGCGCAATCGGACGATGTTTCCCACGAGACGCTACTGGAAGTGCTGGCGAGGTTCACATCGGCTTTGAGCGAAGGCAATCCCGAGGGCGCGATTGAGATGCTGGACATGTCGGTTCCGGCGATGGGGGTCTTGGCCCGGCAACTTCGCGACTTGGTGGCGGTAGGCGAGATCAGCTGCCTACTTGATCCAATGGAGTGGCCCGACCACAAAACGGTGTTGCTGGATTGGCTGCTGGAGATTCGGGCGCCTGAATTGGTTGGCGGATTGAAGCGGAAACGGGAAAAGCTGACTTGCCGGTTTGTGAAGAAGGGTAAGAAGTGGAAGATCGCTTCGCTGGAACCGGTTGCGTTTTTCAAATCCGATACGAATTGATTATTGGCCGCGAGTGAACGCGGATTCACGAGTCATTTGTTTATAGCTTTCATGAAAACAATAGTGTTAGCTGCAGGTTCTTATGATGGAGTGCTTTTGCCATGCCCGGCGCCACGAGGATATCAGCGGCTTACTTCACGCGCGCGGTTTCAATAGAAGTCTTAGTCTCCCAAGCGGCCAGCACAGAACCATCCGGCAGCTTAGTAAGGTTCACAAAGCCGCCTTCCTTCGCCTGCTAGATTCATCAGTACCCGGCTCCCCTCGCCGTTCTTTGCACCGCGTCAAAATATGCTGTAACGGTCAGTCAGGTATAAGTGCGGTCTTGGGCAGCATAACCAGGATATCAGCGGCTCACTTCACGCGCGCGGTTTCAATAGAATTCTTAGTCTCCCAAGCGGCCAGCACAGAACCATCCGGCAGCTTAATAAGGTTCACAAAGCCGCCTTCCTTCGCCAGCGTCTGAGGCGTGGCAGCCCCCGGAGCCTGGAGCTGAATGCCGCCATCCCGTGTCCACGCCGCGTAAGTCCCTGCTCTCCCCCGGACAATCGCGACATCCTTGCCTGTGCCCAATTTCTTCTCCGCGAATTCCGGGCCGGTGACAAGCACATCCCCATCACGCCGCCATGCCGAGTAGACCTTGCCGTTTTCCACGGCAAGTCCACCGCCATCCATCGGGCAGGCTTCCAGTTTCCACGTGCCTTCGCCTAACTTACGAGCCTCCCCGAAATGGACCCCGTCCTTTGCGTTGGTTACATACAGGTCGCGAGAACCGTCCACCGCGTTGCGCCACATCACCCACACTTCGCCCTGCTCATCGATCGAAATCGTCGGATGGCAGCATTGGCAAATTGTACCGGAGGGCGATTCATACACCAAGTAATTCTTCGACCAAGTGGCGCCGCCATCGCTGGAACGCGCGCCATATAGGCGTGTGCCCTTTTCGCGCAGATCCAGCCACACGGCCATCAGCTGGCCCTTTGCATCAACCGTCATCGCATGCAGGCCTTCTCGGGCAGCGCCTTGGATATCGTTCACTTCGCCTGTGCGTTTCCACGTGCGGCCTTTATCCGTGGAACGCCATACCGCCAGGTTGCCATTTTCCGGCAGGCCATGCGCATGGGTCCCTTCGGCCGCTTTGCCGTTAACCACGGCGGTCACCACTAGTGCATCCTTCAGAATCGCCAGGCGCGGTCCACGATGGCGACCCAACGCGAGCGCGCCCAATTCCGCCACTTTCGTTGGGGCTGCGAACGTTACCCCCTGGTCTGTTGACGAAGTGAAGAAGATCGACGAGCCAGCGCCGAACACCATCGCCACTTGCCCGTGCCCCACCGCCAATTGCGGTTGACGGGACGGGGCCGTTACAGCATCGGCGTGAATACTGGTGGCCAGTAAAAAAATGGAAGTTGAAAACATCATGACTCCTTATATCAGAATCGGAACCGCAGGGCGAGTTGCAGGGAGCGCGGATCATTGACGGCGGTGATTTGGCCGAACGTCGCCGACGGGTTCGCTGGATACGTCCCGGCGCCGAAGGAGCCGTTGCGGGTTAGGTTATTGCGATGGTTTAGCGCGTTGAAAGCTTCTGCGATTGCTTCCATTTTTACCCGTTCGGTGAGTGTGAAGCTGCGGCTTAGGCGCGCACCGAGGGTGAACAAATCGTTCCCGATGCCTGCATTGCGTTCAATGAAAACGCCATTGATAGTGGGGCGGGCTGCTGTGCCTTGAATCGTGTTGGCTCCCGTTGTGATGTTGAACGGCAGCGCCGAGTAATACTGCAGCATGCCGCTTAGTTGCAGGCCGTAAATCAGTCGGGCGGTTCCGTTGAAAACAACTCGGTGGCGTTGGTCATCGTCGGAGCGGCTGTAATCTTGCCACACGTTGAAGTTATCCATTGGTCCGCTGAAGAAGAATTCTCCGACATCGTCCCGCGATTTTGAGAATGCGTAGGAGATGCGGTAACTACCCCACTTCACGGGTCGTTGGACAAACGAGACGTGCAGGCCATCGTATACGGAATCAGCTCGGGGCGAGTACTGGTTGTTGTTGGCGTAGACGGCATTTGGCCGGCATCCATTGTTGGCGCCTACCGCGGTGCAAGTGGGCACATTCTGGTTGATCGCCATGATCAGGTGCAGCCCGCGTAAGTGCTGATAGCCGACGCTGAGGGTGCTTGTGTTGGTCAATTGGTGTTCCACTTCAACGCTGCCTTGCGTGGAATAAGCATTCTGGAGGTTGCGATCCATGGTGCTGAAGTTCACCAGCACGCCGGTGGGCAGAGAGGTGAGCACGTTCGGAAATACAGGCGCGCCCGTCTGCGTGGGGGAAAGGCTTATGTTCACTTGGCTTGTGCCGGTTAGCGCCGTGGTATTGTCGCTGGAAAGCAAAGCGTTGGCCACGGCGCGCAGCGGCACACGGTCGTAGAATAGCCCGTAGCTGCCGCGGATCACGGTACGGCGATTGGCGAAAGGCGTAAAGGCGAAGCCAGCACGGGGGGAGAAATTGTTTGTATCGGTGTTGATTGTTTTCAGATATTGCAGATCGTAGCGGAAGCCCAGGTTCAGTGTCAGGTTATGGGTGACTTTCCATTCGTCCTGTGCGTAGAAGCCCACGTTCGGGTTCGTTTGCGGAACCATCGAGTTGCCGAATGTCTGGGTGTAGCCCGAAGCGTTATAGGCGCCTGATAGAAAATTAGCGAGCGAGGAAAAGGCATAGCTTCCTTTGATGGCGCGCGGGTAAGTGATGGTTAAATCGTTGTACAGGAAATCAACGCCTGCGCGAAGGGCGTGCGCCCCTGCTTGATGCGAAACGTTGTCGGCAACTTCATACAGCTTGTTGCCTCGGATAGCGGGCGAGCCGGTAAGCCTGCCGAAACTGGCAACTCCGGCAATGCTAACCGAGGGTCCATTCCTGTCGGTTGGCGAAGCATCCAGGTTGCTGTAGGTGAACTGGCCTCGGGTTTCGTTCATGGTGCGCGACGAAAGGGAGAGCACGTTGCTTATCGCGAGTGTTTGGTCCGTGTTGTCCAGGCCCGCCGAAGCAGTTGCGGCGTTCAGCGCGCCTGCCCCGCGTGAGTTTTTGCTGTGGGCATCGTAGAGGCTATATCGAACGGTGAACTGATCGTTGCTGCTGAACTGGTGGTCTATCTTGCCAAGAAAGTTGGTGTTGTGAACGGGAGTGGAATAGAGGCCCGTGGAGAGTAGATCGCCTTTGTAGCCCACCGCCGCAAGGCGAGTATTAATCGCCGCCACGTTGGCCGGTGCGATGGTGATCAGGCCACTTTGATTGAGCATGCGTTGCTCAGAGTTGGCGAAGTAAAATGTCCGGTCCTGGTGGATCGGTCCGCCCAAGCTTGCTCCGAATTGCGCTTGCGTCAAAGGCAACTTAGCGTTCGACAAGGGGTTTGCCGCATTGAATCTTTGGTTGCGAAAGTAACCGTATAGGTCGGCGTGCATCACGTTGGTCCCGCTTTTGGTGACCATGTTCATATAGCCGCCCAGCGCGCGTCCAAACTCAGCCTGGCCGCCGGAGGTGACCACTTGAAATTCGTTCACCACATCGAGCCCGTAGAAGATGCCGCTTAAGCCGGCCGCGTCGTCGTTGGCTGAGAGGCCATCCACAATGTAGTTGTTGGAAAAATTGCGTTGGCTTGCGACGGAGAGCCCTTGTCCTGGAACCGCCGATGTTTCAGCGAATAGCTGGTTGCTAGCCGTGTTGGTGGGTGAGACGCCGGGAACCAGCAATGCGATATCGAGGAAGTTGCGGCCATTCAAAGGTAGGCTTCGCACTTCCGATTGCGACACCGTACCGGCGATCTGACTGCGCGATGTTTCGATCGCCGTGGTGTTGGAATCGACGATCACGTTGATTTCCTTTGACTCTACCGAGAGCGGAATCGGCAGATCGTAGGCGCCGCCAACGGTAAGCGTGAGGGTACGGACAGAATCGGCAAAGCCTTGGTGGTGCACGCGAATCTCGCATGTTCCGAGCTTAAAGTACGGGAAGCGAAAGCGGCCTTCGGCATCGGTTTGCGTCGAGGCGGACGTGTTCGTGTCGACGTGACGCGCCGTGACTTTGGCGGATTGAACGATAGCCCCGGATGGATCAAGCACTCGTCCACTGACCGTGGCGAAATTAATAGTCTCTTGCGCGAAAGCGCAGCGACACAAAACAGCGAATAGTAATGGCTTTCGAAAAAAATCCATAGGCCCCTCCTGGGCGCGGCTTCAAGTTGTGAAAGTGTTAGGACAGGAGGAAAGCAGGAGGGCCGCGCTTCTGAGATGCGCGAGTAAAGGAGATGCGGTAGCGGGCTTCCGTCTGTGCCCGCAGAGCGGGGTGGCTTACGGCCTCGGCGAAGAAGAGATGTGCAGTGTCATGATTGAAGGCCACGCTTGTGGCCGGCCCGGAATTGCTGGACGGATAAGACGGACACTTTGCCTTGACGCTCCCGATGGAAGGATGGGTGGAATCGCTCACCACTTTTGCGATGTTCGTCATTCCGCAGCCGTGTTTTCCATTCTTACGGCAACAGGCGGGCAGCTTGACGTTTGCGCCGGACACAAATGCCGGAAGGATCAGCGGAAGGCTGACTAGCATTGTGAGCAAAATGGCGAAGGCGCGTCGCATTCGTAGTAAGTGTACTAAGGATCCATTGTAGTCGTTGTAAATTATGTTTATGGGGCCAATCCTTATTTACTCTGATTCGCTTACTTGGGGAATTACCAGGCGTACGGTTTGGCTTAAAGAATAGAGAGGAATTCTCCGTTGTCGCCGGTCATCCTAATGCTGCGGACCAACGACTCCCAGTTTTCGCGGCCCCGACAACAACGGCTGGTCGGCGTCGCAGGGAGTGGGTAAGGTTAGTGAATGGGTGCGCCCATCGAACCAGGAACGCCTCTCGCTCCGATTCTGATTGTCACCCCACCACCGATTCGTTCCCCGAAGATGGCGATTGCCGCGAAGGTTCCACTCGGATGCGGATTAGCACCTAGCGCTGGGCAGCGCGTTGACGACTGCGGTTGCGAAGCTACTCTTCTAGTACCTTCGCGCCCAGCATGCCGCCTAGCACCGGAAGCAGTACGAACAGAGCGAAGGACAACGCCATGGAGAAAACCACCAGGAAAAGGACCGACGACGGATCCTGAAAAGCTTGCATTAATTTTTCCACGTCGCTTGGTTGTTGGCCGCTTTCAAGCAGCACCTTCTTGTACATCTCCCAGAAGTTCGTATCGGGAGTGAGGGCGAAGGCGAGCATATTGATGGCCGCTACGACCGCGCCGATCACAAAACAGAATACGCCGGTGAGCCAGCCAAGATGCGCTCCTTTTCGGACAGTCAACGTTTGTCCAGTACGCTTTGCGTAAAACCACACCGCGAAAAATCCTCCGGCCAAAAGATCGATGATAAGCAGAGGCGCTTGGACAATCGTGGGCAAAGGCAGGAACATTACTAGCCAGAACAATAGCGCCACCAACATGGCCACGGCTACCGCGGCTTTGTTATGGAAACTGATTTCACTTAGGGCCACCTGCGGCAGGGCCGGCGGTTCAGTTGCTAAAACGGAAGGGGCGGCTTCAACCACCTGTTCTTCCGCGGCAATCAATTCCCCTTGAGGGGCGCCGCAACGGTGACAAAAGCGGGCTCCATCCACCAATTGAGTTCCACAACTGCAATAATCCGGCACAACCTTAGTGTCCTCTAATCTCGGGTTGCGATCAAGCCCCAGGTTTTAGCGCAGTCTGGTATTCTACTGTTCGTGCAATTCTTCGGCACGGTGCTCTACGTTGACGACGTTCAGGCCACAGTGGATTTCTACCGCCGGAGGCTTGGTTTGGAACGGCGTTTTTCGGACGAAGCTTTGGGATACGGGGAATTGGCGACCGGCGGCTCCACGCTAGCCATCGCATCCCATTCACTTGGCCAGATGGCTATGCCCGAAACTTACCATCGTCCACTCGAAGGCGGACCGAGTGGCGTGGAAATTGCATTTCTAACGGAGAACGTTGCCTCGGGCGCCGCCAAGGCAATCGCCGAAGGAGCGGTCATGGTGGCTGCGCCCAAGCGCATGCCTTGGGGGCTTGAGGTTGCTTATGTCCGAGCGCCAGAAGGGACCCTCATAGGTTTTTCCGAGCCTCCGCTTCCGTAGACTCCGGAATCTTACCCACGCTTTTCCAGCTTCGTCCGTCATTCCAAGTAACATGGAAAGCAAACCCGTCGCAACCCGTCGGCCGGTTTCTCCTTAATGGCGTTACTCATAGTTATCGCCGTCATAGTTACAATTCTGGGCATCGCCATTCCGCACGTTCAGAAAAGTTGTACAGGAGGCCAATGAAATGGCGGTGATGAAGCAGTTGGGGACTATTCACACCTCCCAAGCCCAATACCATTCGCAGTACGACAAGTATGCCGGGACGTTAGCCGAACTTGGTCCCCCGCCGGCAGGCGCCGGAGTTCTATCGGAGGATCTAACTGCCGGAAAAAAGAACGGGTATTCGTTCCATGTACAGGGGACCGAGTCAGGCTACGTGATCCATGCGGAGCCACCGCCCGGCAAGGGCCGCCGTACGTTCTATTCCGACCAATCGATGACGATTCGCAACAACTGGGGAAAGGAACAAGCCACAGTGGCCAGTCCGCCTGTGAAGTGAGTTAGGGCCGCCAATAAATTAAGCAAGCATTTCTTTAATTAAAGAACCTTCCACATCGGTGACTCGAATTTGACGCCCGTTATAGGGCCAAGTCAATTTCTCATGGTTCATACCCATGAGATGCAACATAGTAGCGTGCACGTCCGCGACGCTGGTCTTCTTTTCTTCAGCCGCCAAGCCGTACTCATCGGTCGTACCGATCGCCTGACCGCCTTTGATACCGCCGCCCGCCATCCAAATCGTGAAGCCATACGGGTTGTGGTCGCGCCCATTCATGCGCTGTGATATCGGCATGCGGCCGAACTCACCGTGCCAGATCACAAGCGTCGATTCGAGCAGTCCACGCGCCTTTAAATCAGTCAGCAGTCCGGCCATCGGCAGGTCGGTCTCTTTGCAATGCAGCCCGTGGTTCTCTTGAATTTCCCAATGCGCATCCCAGCTTTCCTGAAAATTGCCGCCACCGGAAAAAATCTGCACGAATCGCACGCCACGTTCCACCAGCCGCCGAGCCATCAAACATTGGCGGCCAACGTAGTCGGTATGCTGTTCGCCAATGCCGTAGAGCTTTCTCGTCGCGTCGCTTTCCTTCGCCATATCGACAGCTTCCACCGCACTTGACTGCATGCGGAAAGCCAGTTCGTAACTTTCGATGCGAGCCTGCAATTCGGTGTCTTCCGGATTCTTGCGCAAATGATCTTCATTCACCTGCTTCATGAAATCGAGCCAGCGGCGCTGCCGTTCGGGAGTCATGTCCTTCGGCGGTTTCAAGTCCACAATCGGATCGCCTTGCGAACGGAACGGTGTGCCTTGATACGCAGCCGGCATGAACCCGTTGCCCCAGTTCGGAGCTCCGCCAATCGGGCCGCCGCGCCAATCCGTGAAAACCACGAACGCCGGAAGATTCTGATTCTCGGTGCCGAGGCCGTAAGTCACCCAGCTGCCCAGACTCGGATAGCCCGTCTGCACAAAACCGGTGTTCATTTGAAACAGCGCCGGACCATGATCATTACTCTTCGAATACATGGAACGGATGAAACAGAGATCGTCAACCTTGGTTGCGATATTGGGGAACAGCGTGCTGACATCCATGCCGCATTGCCCGTACTTTTTGAACTCCCACGGTGAAGGCATCAGGCCGCCGGGAGTGCCTTGGCTCACCACCACGTTCTTGCCCGGGATAGTTTCGCCGGCATGCTTCTTCAGCATTGGCTTAGGGTCGAAAGTGTCGACGTGACTCACGCCGCCATAGCAAAAGATAGAAATCACGTTCTTGATCTTTGCTGGAAAATGGGGCTGCTTGGGCGCGACGGGCGATAGCTTTGCGCCCTGCATCAAGTCGGCCAGCGCTAGGCTCGCAATGCCTCCGCCGGTCCTCATCAATAAATCTCTGCGGGAAAAGAATCGTTGGCTCATGGGATGTACACAAACTCGTTGATATTGAATAGGGCCTGGCAAAAATCGTTCAATCCGAAGGTGCTGCTCTTGATGAATTCTTTCGCGTTGTGAACTTCGCTCGCCGTTGGGGGGCGGCTTAGCGCAAGGTGGTAGGCGATCTTAATTTGTTCGTCCGGGTCGCTCGACAAAGACTGTAAACGCTGCGCGAAGAACTTCGCATTTAAGCCAATCGAAGCATTGTTCATCATGATCAAAGCCTGTGGTGCAATGGTGGAACGATTGCGGCGCGAACAGGTAGTCATGCTATCTGGCTTGTCGAAAGCATCGAGCATCGGAAGAGGAATGGTACGTTTGCTGAAGACGTAGATGCTGCGGCGCCACGTACTGGGATCGTTATCGGGTTTACCGGCCCAGCCGCGCTTTGAGGAAGATTGAAACAGCGCCGGGTCAATGTAGGGATACACTCCCGGGCCGCCCATGGTCATGTCGAGGGTGCCCGACACCGCCATGATCTGGTCGCGAATCGCCTCGGCTTCAAGACGCCGCCGGGGCATACGCCAGAAGTTGCGATTCTCCGGGTCGATCGTGCGGTTCTCATCGCTATCACTTGCCTCCATGCGGTAGGCGGTTGAGTTCATCATCAGACGATGCATCGACTTGATGCTCCAACCCTTTTGCACGAACTCTGTCGCCAACCAATCGAGCAGCTCCGGATGGCTTGGCTTCTCGCCGGTCTTGCCGAAGTTACTCGGAGTGCGGGCGATGCCTTCACCAAAATGATTCGCCCAGATGCGGTTCACCATCACGCGGGCGGTTAGCGGATTCTCTGGAGAGGCGACCCATTCGGCAAACCCACGCCGCCGCCAACTGGAACTAGCATCGGCCGGCGCATCGGGGAAATTCCATTCGCCTCGATAGGCTGCCGAAAGCACACCAGGCTTCATTACGCTGCCTTTTGATCCGGAACTGCCGCGATGGAGGAAATGCGACTCCGGGGCTTTAGGGCCGCTCTCTTTGATCGACATCGCCGTGGCGAGCTCAGCCGGGCGGCGCTTGTCGATCTCGGCTATCTTGCCCTTTAATTCTTTTTGCTTGTTCTGATCGTCAGGGGTCATCGCGGCCGTCAACTGTTCCGGCTCAATGTTAAACGTCCGCTCCACTTGAATGACGTTGAGCTTTTGGCCTTCATTGCGCTGATCGGCTGGTGTCTTCAAAGCCAACTGCAGATACTCGGGCAGCTTGGCCACTTGCTCGCCTTTCAACTTATCGCGATACGTCTTTTCAAGCTTCGTCAACTCGGCGCGCAAGGGACGCTGCTCGGCGTCGATCACCCCCGATGCGGCCTTCCAACGCGCACGCTCAGCTTCGTTTACGATGGGTGTCTCGTCGGCTTTCATGGGCCAGAAGACAGCCTGCACGCGGTAATAATCCTTCTGAGCGATGGCGTCGAATTTATGATTATGGCAACGCGCGCATTGGATCGTCATGCCGAGGAATGAATTCACGGTGGTGGCAATCACGTCATCCAATTCATCGAGTCGCGTCTGTTCGTCTTTCTTGTTATTCTCAGTGCCCAGACGCAAAAAACTGGTGGCCACCAAGGAATCGAAATTTCCAGGATTGTATTCGTCTCCGGCAATCTGTTGCTTGACGAACTCACTGTAAGGGAGGTCCTTGTTGAAAGCTTTTACCACCCAATCGCGATAGCGCCAAGAGTTGTTGCGTTCGCGATCATACTCGTAGCCGCCCGAATCGGAATAGCGAGCAAGGTCCAGCCAATGGCGCGCCCAACGTTCGCCATATTGCGGCATGGCCAGCAGCCGCTCCACCATGTTCTCCCACCCATTTTCAGATTTGTCGTTGACGAACTCTTCCACCTCAACCGGAGTCGGAGGCAGGCCAATCAGGTCGAGATAGGCGCGGCGAATCAGGGTACGCTTGTCCGCTTCGGGACGCGGCTTCAAGCCCGCTGATTCCATCTTTGCGAGCAAGAACGAATCAATCGGATTCTTCGCCCACCCTCCGCGCTGTGTTTGCGGAACAGCATGCCGCGCAGGTTTCACAAAAGCCCACCAGGAGCGCTCTTCATCGGTGATGGGCCGTTCTTCCATCTTGGCGAGCGTTGCTTTGGCATCGTCGCCCTTGGTAAGGTCGGGCAAGTTCAAGCCTTCGTTGATCCACTTTTCGAGCACTGCGACATCGGCGTCTGAAAGCTTCTTGCCAGGGGGCATGGAAGGTTGTTCTTCTCCTCGGACTAGCTTCAGCAGGCGGCTGCCGGTGGCATTACCGACAACGGCCGCAGGTCCGCGTTCGCCGCCTTTAAGGATGCTTTCCTTTGATCGCAGATCAAGGCCTGACATTTTCATGGCCGACCCGTGGCAAGCTGTGCAGTTGTTTTTTAGCACGGCGGCCGCTTGGTCCGGCGTCTGCGCCATCAACGACAAGGTAAAGAAGACCAGCCAAATTGGTTTCATTCGCGCACAATATCCCTTGGCCTGCATTATATCGGATTGTTGGTCAGTAAGTTTTGGTCCAATCGACCAAGTTCAGGCCAACGATTTTGTAAAAGGCCTGATCATTGGTGACCAACACGGTTCCAGCCCCCACGGAGTTGGACGCGATTAGCAAATCGAGATTCCCGAGTGCTGTGCCCTGCCTTTCGATCCTCGCCCGCAACTCTCCGTATGCGCGTGATGCCGCCGAATCCCATGGCAGAATTTTGACCCGAAGCAGGAACCCAACTACCGCCCTTTGCAATCCTTTAGCCTCTGGCTTTTTTGCCAGACCGTATAGCAATTCTGCTTCTGTGATCGCCGAAACGCAAATGCTCGACATTGGCGTGTTGCGCATGTGGTCTTCGACATTCGGCGAGGTGGCCTTGATCACATGGCTGACGATATTTGTGTCCAGCATGTACCGGACGAGAGGTTTCACAATTCGCGCCGGACTTGCGGCGGATCCATGTCACGATCGCTCAGGAAATCCCTCGGAATCTCCAGCGTGTTCCTCATTTTGAAAAACTCATCCCAGTTCCCAGGGTTTCTCGACAGAATGATATCGCCAGTGGCTTCATCCCTGCGCACGTAAACTTCTTCTTCTTCAAAACGGAATTGGGCGGGAAGGCGAACGGCCTGGCTTCGTCCATTCAAGAATACTTTTGCAGTTTGATCCATGGTAACCTCGGTTTGGTATATACCAAAGGTATATCACGTTTAGGGGAAGGATGCAAGAAAAATGTTAGGGCTGTATACAAATCACGGGGGTTGCTGAGTAAGAACCTGCGGTCGCAGTCAAAGTACGCGCGCCTGACTTGAGGGTTCGCGCCACGAAACGGTTTTGGTACATCCCAGGAGGCTCGCTGCCGCTTGAAAGAGCCACGAAATCCAACCGAGGCAATTTATGTTGTGCATGTTGAGCCTCGACAAATTTAAAGACACGTGTGCGCGGGTGGCTCTTTGCTGTTTCAAAAATAATCGCGCCAGCGGGGCTGCTTTGCGCTTCCACTGAAGAGCCGCCAACCATAACGGCTTGTCTGCCTTTCGCAAACGGATGACTCCGGTTCCCCAACCAGCGCCGCCCTTTCAGTTTTTCCACGCTTAGCAACCCTACTGACACCATGTAGAACTCAGGTATACCCGAGACTGCCCCGCCGCAAGACGGAGCAGTTTTTGAGGGAGAGTAGTCCGGCCGGATTCGCTCTCTACGTTAGATAGGCTAGCAGGCCGGCGCAAGCGATTCGCGCTTGGATTGGGCGTAAGTGATTGGAACCAGTGACGATTGAGTTTTGGAACGTGTGGGGATTGGGGATCGCGGTGTGCGCGGACCGCGGTGCCGTCATGTTTGCAGTCGGCGCGAAACTACCAGGCAATTGCGCCATTGCCTATGAGGAATCTCATCATAAAATCGGCTCACTGGTTTCCCGCGGCGGTGGCAAACCAGATGAGCGCTAAGTCCGCTGCGGCGGAGGGCAACTAGGCGAGTTTCAATTCATGCTTCTGCTGGAGTTAGCGCCTCCACGGGTGATTTTCAAACTTCATCCGTTCATATTCCACTATGAATCTGGCGCACTCGCGTTCGCGCCTGAATCATTCGGCCCACCAATTAGACGCATGACGAGGATGGCGATCAAGCCGGTGGCGATCAGCATGGCCGCACTGCCGAGAGTTTGCGCGATGCTCAGCGGCGCAAAGCTGAGTGCCGGGATAATCTCACCAAAGCAAATGCGTTCCAGAAGCGGCTGCCCCAGTCCAAGCAACAAAAGCCCAATCAATTGACCCCTCCAGCCGAAACGGCATCCGATCATGTACAGAACCAACACAATGGTAATTCCAATCATCATACACGTACCGAATCTCAATCCCGCCAGAGACGGATCCGGAGGCCCCGCTATCCGGCCGTGCAACCAGCCCAAATCGCGTTCCATCCACCACCGGCCCATCATGCCGAGCCCCCAAACCAGTCCGCCGCTAAAGGCGCCGATGCGCTTCGCCACGAGGCGCTGCGGCATGAAGGCACGCGAAAAATAGACGGCAGTCACCTGCGAACTCAGAGCGAGGCCCCAAACGAATAGCCAAATAGGTCCGGAGAAGGTTGCGATCCTCGAATCCAGTTCGGCTGCCTGAATGATCTGCCGCGCTTGCCATATTACCGCTGCCAAGCCGGAAAGAAACATCGCCACGATCACGGTGCCTACTGTGAATCCGCCACGATTCCGCCACCAGATACGGTAGGATTTCTCCCACGGAGTCGCCTCCCGCGCAGTGATCGCCCGTTGTTCCAAGTGACGCTGAAGGTCTTCCCCAAAGGATTCCGCTGAGCCATAGCGGCGTTCCGGTTCCTTGCGCAGGGCCATCAGTAAGATTGAATCCAGATCGCCTATGAGACGCTTGCGCAAGCGATTCGGATCTCCCTCGCGAGTGGCGCTTACGCTTTCGGGAATGATTTGAACGCGGTCGCGTCCGGAGGCCGGCTCCGATGTGGCAACAACATCGCTTGGCCGCAACGGCTCCACCTCCACAATCACCCGAGCAACCTCATGAACGGCAGCGCTCAATAAACGGTAGGGCTTGTGTCCGGTTAGCAGTTCGTAGAGAACCACACCCAGCGAATAGACGTCGGACTGCGTCGTAATCGCCGTGCCGTTCACCTGCTCGGGGCTCGCGTACTCCGGGGTCATCATGCCCGCCAGCGTTAGCGTGCCCTGGGGGGCTCCCGCCGAAGTGCTAGATAGCACCTTAGCGATTCCGAAGTCGAGCAACTTCACAACCCCATCGTTGGTGACGAAGATGTTGCCCGGCTTCAAATCCCTGTGAACCACCAGATGCCGATGAGCGTATTGAACCGCATCAATCACGCCGCGAAACAATTTCACTCGCTGGCTAATGTCCAGTTTCCGCTCGTCGCACCAGCGATGAATAGGCTGCCCTTCCACATATTCCATGGCGAAGTATGGCCAACCCTCATCCGTTACACCGGCATCGAGAAGCTTGGCGATATTCGGATGATCCAGCGAAGCGAGTATTTTCCGTTCCTGCTGGAATCGGGCGATGACCTCGGCGGAGTTGGCCGGAGGCAGTACAAGTTTGACGGCGGCTTTGCGGTGGAACGTTTCGTCCGATCTCTCGGCAAGGTAGACGCAGCCCATGCCGCCGCGGCCGATCTCGCGGATCAAAGTATAACCACTGAGAGTACGGCCGTCCAATTTAGGAGGGTCGAAGGCGGAAAACGCCGTGGCTGCTCCGACGGCGGGGCGCTCGAGCCAGGTAGGGACGCGTCCGTGAACCTCTAGTAGCCGTTCCACCTCTGTCCGAATGCTTGCGTCGTCCCTGCACTCGCGGGCGATGTAATCTTCCCTAGCGGAACCTTCCATCGGCAAAGCTTGCTCGTAGATTCTTCGGATTCGGCCGAGTTCTTCAGGTGTCATATTTGCCCTCTATTGAACTTAGCGCGGCGCCAAGCGAAAATAGCTCATAATCGACTGTAATGGATATGCAGGATGATCGCGAGACGCACGAGATCACTGGCCTCCTAGATCGATGGCGGCTCGGCGACATGGACGCTGCCAACGAACTTATGGAATTGGCGTACGCGGACCTGCATCGGATTGCCGCGCGCGAAATGCGCCGCGAGCATGGCGAGCATACCCTGCAGACCACCGCCGTGCTGCACGAAGCTTATCTTCGAATTTTTCGTTCCGCGCCTGTCAAGTGGAAGGATCGCTCCCATTTCTATGCGGTGGCGGCGCAGCAATTGAGGCGCGTTTTGCTTGACCACGCCCGGCGGGTGCTTAGCGAGAAGCGAGGAGGCGGTATCGTCAAATTGTCGTTCTTGGAATCCGACGGCACAGGCATTAGTGTAGACGAACGGCTACTGACCCTGGACGCAGCATTGGCCCGATTGGAGGATCTCGATCCGCGCGCCGCGAAGGTTGTTGAGTTACGCTTTTTTGGCGGATTGACGGAATCGGATGCTGCGGAAGTGCTCGACATCTCGGTTGCCACGCTGAAGCGGGATTGGGATTTTGCCAAGACTTGGCTTGCCGCGCAACTGGCGTAGCTTCCTGCATTGTCCGCTGTGCCTCTCAATTCCTTTCAACCTGAAACGTCCATTGAGCGAGCCGGCGAAATGACAAGTGAGTAATTCTTTACACGGGCGCCCCCACTGCCCCTGATAGAATTTAGAAAACGCGCGCTCATCGCGACGCGACCAACCGGCCGTGACGACAGAAAAACCCAGCGACGAACTTCACCTTCTGCTTGACACAGCCGAGCCCGACCAGCAAAGCCGCAATATGCGCGCCGTCTTAGGGTCGGCCCTATTCCATTTCATTCTTTACCTTGTATTCTCGAACGTCACGATATTCGAACCTCCTAAGCGCCGCGAATTGCCGAGGGAGCTAGAGGCGCGGAAGGTAACTCCCCTGGTGGCGCCGGTCATGGAACCGACCCAGACAGCTCCCAATAAAGGAAAGATCAATCGTAACTATGACGTGGATAGCCTGCAGCCCCGCGAACTGGTGCAGGCCAAAAAGTCGTTGCCGGCGTCGCAACCCGCCCCCAGACCGGCCGCTGAATTCGTACCACCGCCGCCCAAGCCACAACCCGTGCAGCCGCCCAAAACGATTGAACCCCCGAAAATCGAAATCGCGCAGAACGAACCGACTCCTAAACTTCAGCCGGGAGTGGGGGTGCCTAATGCGCCGCTGCCGCCTCCGCCAGTCGTCGAAAAACCCAAATTGGCGTTTGAGACTCCAGGGTCGGCGTCCTCGGGCAATCGCACGGGCGGCCCAATTACCCGTCCCCCAAACTCTTTACAGGAAGCGACGCGGGCGGCTTCATTGCCTGGCCGCGCCGGGGGGCTCTCCGTCGGCGATTCGGCGGACAGTTTCACTGGCCGGGGTGATGTTTCCAAACGGCCGGCGCCGGGCCGCACCGCAACCAACCTTGAGTTGATGTCCGATCCGGATGGGGCGGACATGCGTCCCTACTTGGTGATGGTTTTGGCCTCGGTCCGACGCAACTGGCAGTCAGTGATTCCGGAAAGCGTGCGGCTGGGCCGGCGAGGCAGGGTGGTTATCCAGTTTGCGATTGATCGCCAAGGCGGCGTTCCCAGGCTTGTGATTGCCACGCCATCGGGTGCCGAACCGCTGGACCGCGCGGCGGTGGCAGGGGTAAGCGCCTCTAACCCATTTCCGCCGCTGCCGCCGGAATTCAAGGGAGGCACAATCCGCCTCCAACTCACCTTTAGTTACAACATGACAAATTAGTGCCCGCATAATCCCTTGAGGTTTCGCAGTAGCCAATTACTACGCGGGGTCTCTTAGAAAAACGGGGACTGATGAAACCGACACCTTTTTTCGCCATCGCAAGCGATTGATTTCATGAAGGGTAACTTGCGAAAAAAGGCTGGCTGTTCCGTCAGTCCCCGTTTTTCCTTAGAGGGTGAGAAAATGAGCGAACCACGTCTAAGAAGAGGTTGTGGCTTGCCTTGGCCTCATATGCGGTATTAGGTCTGGCGGCATTCACCTTACAAGAAACCAAGCCTCGCCAGGCAGTTTGGCCATTTCTGAACGGTTTTGTCGCCAAAAGCTGGATAGCCGCCTCCCGCACAGACGGGTAGGAGACCCCCATCTGTGGGTTCCCCTACTAAGTAGAACCAACCCTCCTAACTCAGTAATCATGTCTACTTGAATTCGAATCACCCGATGATACGATCACTGCAGTGGTAAGTAGTTTTCGCACAAAGTTACTTTGTACGTTTCAAAAAGGGACGAAAATCCCATTTTGGCACTGACGACCCCAATCGTTGTGTGCCGGAATGAAACGCGTGAAGAGTTGAGCCAGAAGCTACCTGGAGAGCGCTCAAAGAAGGCGGCCGCCTTATAAACCGAATAGTTCGATGGAGTTCCCCCGTGCGGGGTCGTTGCAAAATCGCCCTGCTATGTCCGAACTGTGTCTGGCTGGGGGCTTGGACCGATACGTGCTTTCTCTGAAGTACATCCGCCAGTCATAGACGGAAAGAGCGAGCGGCAATCAGTCCTTGATTTGCCTACGCCAGAACAAGAAAGAAAAGGAACCGGAATATGCCCGCTACAAGTGTGTCAACAGCAGCCGTCAGAGCAAGAACGACAACTAACAAGACAAGATTAGTTGCGGCCAAGACAACGGCATCCAGAAAATCAGGGTCACAGAAGTCCATTGGAATGCCTGAAGCAACGAGATCGGCAGAAGAAATTATGCTGTCGGAGGAGATCTTGTTGCCAGAGGAAACGATGGCATCGTCCATGGCGGCCTTGTTTGTGGCTACGTCGCTTGAAGTAGAAGTAGAAGTAGATGAGTCGAAAGCCGTCGCCGCCAAAACCACAAAGAAAGGGCTGGCAGCTAAGCAGGATCGACGCGATGAAGTAGTCCTGATGCATCTGCCTTTGGTCAAGGCGATCGCTCTTCGCGTCCATGAAAACCTGCCGGTTCACGTTGATCTTGACGATTTGGTGCATGCGGGAATTCTCGGTTTATTTGATGCAGTCGCCAAGTTCAATCCCGACAAGATGGTTACGTTCTCAAGCTATGCGAAGCATCGTATTAAAGGCGCTATTCTTGACAGCTTGCGCCAACTGGATTGGGCGTCCCGCGATTTGCGCCGCCGTCACAAGCAAGTGGAGCAAGCCACACGCGAACTAACCTCAACGCTTCAGCGCGCGCCAAGCGAAGCCGAACTAGCCGGCAAACTCGGGGTCGATGTGGAACGCTGGCGTCAGATGGCTATTGACCTTCGCAATGTCGGCCTTATCTCAGCATCCACCAGGGCCAACGATAGCGAAGATCTTCCAGCCCCCGAATTTCCGAGCAAACCAGAACTGCAACCCGATCGTATCTGCGCCCATGAACAGATGCGTGACATGCTGAGCCTGGCGATGAAAACTCTTCCCGAACGTTATCAGAAAGTGGTCTTTCTCTACTACTCAAACGAAATGACCATGAAGGAAATCGGAAACGTCCTGGGCATCAATGAGAGCCGTGTTTCCCAGATTCACAAAACTGCCTTGGAAAAAATGTCCACGGCTTTGCAAGAAGCCGGCATTACGTCTGCTTACGCGTTTCAGTAGCAGGAAAAGCAATCCTTAGCGGACTGTTACCCCCGGTCCGCCCGCATGGTGTTTGTACGATTTACAGGCTTAACTGCTCTGTTCTTGTAGAATTAAGAAAGACAACCATGCGTTTTCCTTATTACTGCCTGGCCGCTACCTTGCTAGCCGCTTCCCTCCCAGCCCAATCCCTCAAAGACTTCGAAAAAAAAGTCGCTGAATTCGACCTTCCCAACGGAATGCACTTCATCGTTTTGGAACGCCACCAAGCCCCTGTCACCAGTTTCTACATGCACGTCAATTCCGGCGCGGTCAACGATCCGGGTGGCCGCACTGGCTTGGCGCACATGTTCGAGCACATGATCGGCAAGGGCACCGCCACGGTTGGAACCAAAAATTGGGAACAAGAGCAAAAGCGTCTGGCGGCCATTGAAAGCTCCTACGATTTGCTCGATCAGGAACGAGGCAAGGGTCCGCGTGCCGACAAGGCCAAAATTGAGCGCCTTGAAGCCACTCTTAAGAAATCCATGGAGCAAGCCAATGAACTGGTGGACCAGAACGCATTTGTCCGCCTCATCGAGGACAACGGCGCGAAGGGCTTCAACGCTTCCACGTCGATGGACTACACAAATTATTTTTACAGCCTGCCGTCGAATCGAGCCGAACTCTGGTTCCTGTTGCAATCGGAGTGGCTACGCCGCCCGGTTTTCCGCGAGTTCTACAAGGAACGGGATGTTGTTCGTGAGGAGCGGAAAATGCGCCTGGAATCCTCGCCGCTCGGTAAGCTGTTGGATGCCGCCCTAACCTCTGCTTTCGCCGCGCATCCTTATCGCGTTTCGGCTGGTTGGCCGAGCGATATTCTTAATCTTCGCGCCAAGGACGCCGAAGCATTTTGGAAGGAACATTATGTGCCAGGCAACATCACCGTAGGTATTGCCGGGGACATTTCCCCGGCTGAGGCGAAGAAGCTGGCCACGAAGTACTTTGGTCCGATGCCTGCGGGGGCAACGCCGTCGCGCGTCACCACAACCGAACCTCCGCAAATGGGCGAGAAGCGCATCAAAGTGGAAGACGCAAGCCAACCGTTCCTGTTAATTGGATACAAGCGGCCTTCTGAAACCGACCCGGATGACGCAGCCTTTGATGTTCTCGACGGCATTGTTTCGGGCGGACGAACGGGGTTGATTTATAAAGAATTGGTGCGCGACAAACAATTGGCATTGCAGGCGCAGACGGTCACAAATTTCCCGGCCAGCCGCTATCCGAATCTCTTCCTGTTCTTTTCGGTTCCCAACCAAGGCAAGACGGTGGAGGAGAACGAAAAGGCTTGGTATGAGATTGTGGAAAAAATGAAAGCCGAACCGGTTGACGCCGTGACTCTGAAGCGAGTGAAGACGAAGATGCGTACAGAGCTGATTAGTCAGTTGGACGATAATGCCGGCTTGGCTTCACAGCTCGCCCAAAACCATGCGACTTACGGCGATTGGCGGAAAATGTTCACTGCCCTTGAGGACATCGAAAAAGTGACTGCGGCCGATGTGCAGCGGGTGGCCAAGACTTACTTGGTGGAGAAGACTCGAACGGTAACCTGGATCGTGCCGCCAGTGAATGCAGCCATGGCTAACTCCCCCAAAGCAGGAGATCAAAAATAATGAAAACGCTCGTACTTTCAACCCTTCTAGTAGCGGTCTCGTTCGCTCAGGGCGCTAAGCCGCCTGTAGCCGGCTTGAAGTTTCCTGCTTTGGGGCAAGTGAAAATTCCCGATGTCAAAACCGTGACATTGCCGAATGGCGCCAAGCTCTATTTGCTGGAAAATCACGAACTGCCCATGGTCTCAGGCACCGCCATTATTCGTACCGGCAGCCTATTGGACCCGGCCAATAAAGTAGGTCTCGCCGAAGTTACCGCGGCAATGATGCGCAGTGGCGGCACGAAAGCGAAGTCCGGCGACGAATTGGACGAGCAACTGGAGAACATCGCCGCCAGCGTGGAAAGCGGCGCGTCTGAAAATCAAGCTACCGTCAGTTTCTCGGGCCTCAAGGAAAATGTAGATGAAATCATGGCCGCGTTCAAAGACGTTTTGATGCAACCTGAGTTTCGCGAGGACAAGCTGGACCTGCTGAAGAACCAGTTCCGTTCCGCCATTGCCCGCCGCAACGATGAAGCCGAATCGATTGCTTCGCGCGAAAGCGAACGCATCGTTTATGGCCGCGACACGGTCTTCGGAAGGATCATGGAATACGAAAATGTGGACGCCATCGCGCGCCAAGATCTGGTTGCCTTCCACGCTCGTTATTATTTTCCGGCCAACGCGACGTTCGTCGTCGTCGGCGATTTCAACACAGCTGATATGCAGAAGAAAGTGGAAACACTTTTCGCCGGCTGGACAATTCAACGTCCACCACCTCCGGCTTTCCCGCAGGTGGATAAGACGCGGAGTAAGCCTGGTATTTACGTTGCCGAGAAGGATAACGTCGAGCAGACCTTTTTCGAGGTGGCGCACCTTGGCGGCAAGCTCTCCGACAAAGATTACCCGTCGCTCGAAGTAGCGTTGAGCATTTTGGGATCCAGCTTCTCAGGGCGTTTGTTTAACATTATCCGCACCGAAAAAGGCTACGCGTATCACATTGCCGGAGGCTGGGGCGCAGGATATCTAAACGAAAAACTTTTCGCCATTAGCGGCTCGGCCAGCTTGAACCGTACCACCGACACGCTTGAGATTGTCCGCCGCGAAGTGGATCGGATGGGTAAGGAAGAGGTGACGGACAAGGAATTGGAATCGGCAAAAGCCCGTGTGCTGAACAGCTTCGTCTTCAACTTCGACCGGCCTAGCAAAACCGTGAGCCGAATGGTGAACTACAACTACTATGGGTATCCCGCCGATTTCCTCACCATCTATCAGAAGGCCATCGCTTCGGTCACCAAGGCCGATGTGCTGGCTGCCGCCAAGCGCAGTTTGCATCCGGAAAATCTTGTATATGTAGTTGTCGGAAAGACTGCGGAGTTCGGACGGCCGCTGGCTGATCTAAAACTTCCGATTCAGAAGATCGACCTGACGATTCCTGAACCCAAAAAAGTGAATGTGGGAAAGACGGATGCCGCTAGCGCCGCTAGGGCCAAGCAGTTGCTTCAAAACGTTCAAAAAGCGATGGGCGGAACCGCCGCGTTGGCAGCCATCAAGGATATGAGCTGGAATGTGGAGATGAACATGGGTGGAACAATGCTCAAGTCGAAGAACCTTTTTATTGCCCCCAGCCAGTTCCGTCAGGAGCAGGAACTTCCATTCGGCAAAGTAATTGTGTATTCCGACGGCGCCTCTGGTTGGATGAAAATGCCGCAGGGAGAGCAGCCTTTACCGCCAGCTTTCTTGACCCAAATGAAAGGGCAGATAATGAAGATTCTGCCGTGGCTTGTGATGAGCGATTCTGTTGCGTCACGCACCGTCACGCTGATTGATGACAACACGGTTGAAATTACCGAAGCGGACAACACGTCATTCAAGATGCGTGTGGATCCGGCTACGAGCCTGCCCAATAAACTAACCTACACTTTAGCCGGCATGCAGGGATCTGTGGAAATTGAAGAGGAGCTATCCGATTTCATCGACATCGGTGGCGGAGTGAAAGTGTATTCCAAGCAGAACGTCACGCAGATGGGTCAAAAGGTTAGCTCGGTTCTGGGCGACTACAAGATGAACACTGGTTTGACCAAGGAAGCGCTAAGCGCCAAGCAATGAAATTCGTAACGTTTTTCACCCTGTTCCTGTTTGCGGCCAATGCCGAAGAGAGTGCGATTCAGAAGCGTGGCCGCAAGGTGGTTGAGTCAGCACTCGATGCCTTGGGAGGCCAGAAGTTTTTGACCATGACGGACCGGGTGGAGGTTGGAAGGCTTTACTCGTTCTATCATCAGAAAGTTTCAGGCGCGGCCCGGGCATCGCTCTATACTCGCTATCTGCCGCGGCCGGAAGGCGTGAAGGACGGATTTTTCGGCCAGCGGGAGCGGCAATCGTACAGCGATAAGAAAGGGCATGAAGATCACGCGGTGGTCTTCAACGAATTGGAAGCGTTCACGATTAACTTTCGGGGCGCGACGCCCATTGAAAAGCCGCTGTACGAACGCTATCGCGATTCCACGCTGCGCAATATTTTCTACATTCTGCGGCAACGCCTGAAGGAGCCAGGGATGATTTTCGAGTGGCGCGAAACCACCACGCTCGACAACTTGCCGGTCGATTTAGTGGAAATTACGGACTCAGACAACCGCGTGGTGAAAGTATTCTTTCACCTGTCCACACACATGCCGATGCGTCAAATTTACACTCGCCGCGATCCCGAATCGAAGGAATCCATTGAGGAAGTGTCGCTGTTTTCAAAGTACCGCGATGCCGGCGGCGGGGTGATGTGGCCTTTCGGCATCGTGCGTCATCGCAGCGGAGAAAAGATTTTTGAACTGTTCTCCGAATCCGTGAAGATCAATCAACCGCTGAAGGACGATTTATTCGTGCTTCCAAACGGGATGAAAGTGATCAAGCAGCGGGAGCGGTAGGCCCACTCTTGCAAACTACATTGTCCCTTGGTTGAAAACTAGCCCGCGCCCGCTCTTGCGGCCTTCCATTCCAACCCCTCGTTCCCCATCGTTTCCATCAAGGATTCAAAGGCGGCGGGTTCAATAATGTAGGCCATGCTGCCTTGACTACTTATAGCGGTTGCTTGCCTCTTGGCCGCGAGCATCAAGCAAAACTGTAATTCTCCTGGGCTCAGCGTGGCAGCCTCTATTCGAGCCGTTCCCTCGGGACCCGCGGTCACCTTCCGTAGCAGCCCCGCCAAAAACGCCGGGTCGTCCATGCCCTCGATTCTTGCCCCAGCCCGCAACCACTGCTGCTCCGGAGCACCGAAGAAATAAGGGCCGGAAGCAAAGGCCAGCAGGAAGACAATCACATCGATAAACGCCGCTAGCACAAACGAAAACACGTGTCGCGGCGTCGGAGTTCTAATCAATTCGGTAAAGGCCAACAGCAAATCTTCCTGGCCCGAAACGGTCTTATCGACTGAGTCGGCATAGGACGGCGCTTCGGGCTTTTCCACTTTGCCTTGATGCAGCGCTTCGCCCACTTCATTCCACGGCACGCCGTCCACTGCTTCGTGAAAGGCCCTTAACTGCTTTTCGGTTGGGTCAAGCGGCTTGTTTTGGGCGCGGAAGGAACGAACCGGTTTCAAGCTGGCGTCCAATTGGCGCACTGATTCCGACGCCAATCGTGTGTACCGGTCGAACGCCGAATAGCGAACACCTTCGCCCGTGCCTTCCTTGTACACACTGCCGACGCCGGACGCTTCCCTTGCAACTGCTTCGCGAACCTTGGCCAAGTACGGGTCAGCATCCTGAGAGCGTGAAATGAAGCCGTGCGTCTTCTCCGCCGCCGTCATTTCCTCCAGCGCCAATACATGCCGCCGGGCCTCAGTTGCCGCGGCGGTAATCTGCTCTTCGGCTTTCTGCGCCCCGGCATTCAACGTATCGTAGAGCTGCCGTTGGACCAACGCTGGACGTTCTTTCGCGGCGAACCAAGTGTAGAGACTGACGTAGGAGAACGCGATGGAAACAGACGCCGTGATCACGTAGGCGGCAATCAGCAACCCACGCCCGGAACGAGTGAAGCCAATCAGCCAGGCCACCAACACAAGGGCGGCTTGAATTCCTAAAGACGCGAGCAACGCGAACCATTGGGAAAGATAGAGTTCCATGCCCGCCATCGTTGTGTACCAAGAGACGACGGAAAGTAAACAGCTGGCGACAAATAGGCCGTTGACCATGGAGCGGCTGGCCGCTGCCGCCGATTGATGGGACGAAGTAGCAATAGCCACACAGTCCTCCTTGGCACACATTACGTAACGCAAGCGAGGTTTGTTCCGCGCTGTCTTGGGAAGTTTATCCGGGTAAATAGTTGTTTGGCGGATTCTTCTGCGGCCTTGGCTTAGAGCGGGCCGTTTTTAAGTAATTTTCGATCTTGGCCATAACTGCTTTTTCCGCTTGCGCCAAATTCTTCGACTCTGCCGGATCCTTACTCAAATCGTAAAGTTCAAGCGCGGCCCCAGGAGTGGGTCTAACGGCTTTCCACTTGCCCATTCGCACGGCCTGCATCGGCGTCTCGTCGGGGAAAGTTCCGGTCTTGGCGTCGTATTGCGGCAACTCCCAGTAGAGGAATTCGGCGGGCTGTTGCTTTTGGCCCAGCAACGTGGGAAGCACCGATTTGCCATCGATTCCTAAAGGAGGCTTGGTTCCGCCCAGTTCCGCCGCCGTGGCATGGAAATCGGCAAACATCCACGGGAAATCACTGGTCTTTCCTGCTGTGATTTTCCCGGCCCAGCGGGCAATCATGGGTACGCGAATTCCACCTTCGTAAAGATTCTGCTTGTGCCCGCGCAGGCCGCCTGTGCTGTTGAAAAAGTTCCCATCCTTCCATAAGGCGGTTGCCGAACCATTGTCTGAAGTGAAGAAAACGATGGTGTCCTTCTCCAGATTCAGCCGCTTCAATTCATCCAGAATTCTGCCGACGTAGTCGTCGAGAGTTGAAACCATCGCCGCATAAGTGGCCCGTGGATACGGCTGCGCGGGGTAATGGTTCCTGGGATCTATGTATGGTTCCGGATCCTTAATCTTTTCCAGATAGGAATTTAATGAATCTTGCGGAGCTTCCAGCCCGAGATGAGGAATTGTGAAAGGTACGTACAAGAAGAAGGGCTGTTTGGCATGTTCGCCAATAAATTGCGTTGCCTCCTGCGCAAACACGTCGTTGACAAACTTTGACTTGTTGGAAAACCTATTCTCCGTGATGATCGAAAGTTCGCCATTCTCAAACAGGAACCCGGGAAAATGATTGTGCGCGTGAACCTGATTGTAGAATCCAACAAAGCGGTCAAACCCATGCTTTTCCGGCACGCCGTCGGACTTCCATTCGCCCAGCCCCCACTTCCCAAAGCAGCCGCAAACATAGCCCGCTTGTTTCAACGTTTGCGCCACCGTATGGTCGGTGGCCAACAAGGGAACGGCCCCAGGGTTCGATCTAATGCTGGTGTGCCCCATGTGATGCCCGGTCATTAAGACGCTTCGTGATGGGGCGCAAACGGTGCATCCGGCATAGGCATTCGTAAAACGCGTGCCCTGTTTCGCCAAACGGTCGATATTCGGAGTTTGAATATGCTTCTGGCCATAGCAGCCAAGATCGCCATAACCCAGATCGTCGGCCATGATCCAAACAATATTGGGCTTGCGCACGGGCTGGGCCTGTAGCGCTGTTGCGGTTAAACTGGAGAGTAAAAACTGGCGGCGATTCATAGGCGGTGTCTTTACTAGTATCGCGCTAGTATCGGGGAACAGTCGCATCAATTTCGCGACTCCATTGGTCTATACCGCCGCAGAGGCTCGTGCAATTACCTAACCCTTGTTGCCGCAGCCAATGGACGACGTTCAAGCTGCGGACGCCATGATGGCAAATCACTAGTAGCGGACTCTCGTCAGCCTGCGCCTCCAACTCCTTTTGCGCCCTGCACTAAGATCATTTCCCTTGTTTTTGCCCCACAGCCTGCCTTCGGGAGTAACCTTCTTTTGAAGCATTACTCAATTTCTGTCGCATTGTTTCTGGGTTTTCAAGATTTGTCAAAGTAAGGAGCTGAACAATTGGGTCTTGCATGATGTTGGCTGTTGTTGGTTCCTGATTGTGGCGGTCAATCAATGCCTCGCTCCAAACATAGTAGGTATTCTCGGTTGGAGGTTGTCGCACCATCGTTGGGATGATTTCTCTGGCGAGCTCTCGAATATGAGAATCGGGGTATTGAAGCGCATGATACCATTTGGAAATAAAATTTGGATTTGGTGATCCGAATTTTGAGTGAAGCGAACGATCGACCCATTTGTCCAGTTCAGGCCGTTGGGCAAACACTCGGACAATTAGATCAAAAGATCTAATTGTCCCTGTATAGGAGATCGCCTCGACAAGATTATCAATCTTATCCTTATTTAAAGCGGGCTGCAGCATCCATTCTTTTAACCGAATTTCGGCCAACGGTAAAGCCCATTCTGTGAACATTGTGAGCACCATGAAATCATTATGGTGGTCGGATGTTTTAGGATAGCCATCTAGATCGCCCTTCGGATGTCCTTCTTCAAGATAGTCAGCGACGAATTTCCTCTGAAAAACTTCTGGGCGATCCAGTATTGAAGTTTTTTGCCCTTCACATGATTGGCATTGCAAAAGAGCAACCACCAGTATTGAGGTCAGATTTGTTAGA
Organism: Acidobacteriota bacterium; assembly: GCA_025350695.1. Lineage (GTDB taxonomy): Bacteria > Acidobacteriota > Terriglobia > Bryobacterales > Bryobacteraceae > JANXSF01. The sequence continues at coordinate 3,835 of JANXXI010000224.1, read as the reverse complement.
TAGTCCGTGTTATAAACCATTTAGAAAGCTCCTTAGCTGAGTTCCTTGGGAAAGACTGTTCTAGCGTATCTCTTTGGACAGTCCATGTTTCCGTTTCGCGTAGATCTCCTTGGTGGCCTTGACCAGCCGTTGACTCATTAATTCAGGACCTTCAGGGTTTCGTCTTCTAGCAATCTCGAGGATGGGATCCTGCAGTATCTCCATGGAAGTTGGCTCATGTTTGTAACGTTCAACAAGGGCCGCTCCCCAAACGGTGTAAAGATTTTCCGTAAGCGGTTGCTTCATGAACGAAATAAAGGTCTCCCTGGCAATTTCTCGCACCGTGATATCTCGATATTCCAGTGCGTGATAAAACTTACTGAAACCATTCGGTTCGGGAGCTCCAAATTTGGTTAGAAGTGATTGCACAATCCACCTCCGCAATTCCGCCCGCTTGGAGAATACCCGCGCCAATACATCAAACGATTCAATCGTGCTTGCATATATGATCGTGTTTGATACGTTTTCAATTGCGGTCCTATTCACTTCCGATTCTGACATCCATTCGTTTAGACGATGTTCCGTAAGCTCCAGCGCCCATTTTTTCTCCATCGTGATTAACTGAAAGTCCGTATTATGGTTTCTGTCTGTTGGATAACCTTTCACGAAGCCGTTAGTATTTCCGTCTCGAAGGTAGTCGGTCACAAATTGCCGCTGGTACGATTCGCTCCGATTCAGGATATCGGCATCGAATCCTTGTCCACATGCCTGGAGGCTCAACAGAAAAACAAAGAGCAAACATCGAACGCTTTCATTGTTTATATAGTTCATCACTAGTGTCCGGTTATAAGTCATTTAGGGTCAGCTGGTTAGAAAATGGCTCTGATTTTTCATGGGAGTGACCCTCGCCGCATGCCTGTAAAATGGGTGTTTTCTCAAAAAGGTTGAGACTGAGCACCTGTAGGATTTCATGGAGGGAGGCACCCAGCAGCAACCGCTTCTTGAGGATTGCAATTAATACATAAGTGGCCACGGCAATCCAGATCTGAGTCTTGACGGCATTTTCACTGGAGCCGTAAAGGCTTTGATGCGCAAATGCTGTTTGATCCATTTGAAGAAGAGTTCCACTCTCCAACGGGCTTTATACAACTGGGCGATGGTAAGGGGCGGCAACTCAAAATTATTCGTCAAAAAGATAAAGCTGCGGTTATTTTCGGAATCGACGAAACGGACGCGCCGAAGCGTATCAGGATAGTTTTTGGCGGAACCGGCCGTGCCCAGAACAACGGTTTGATCCGACGTGATTCCGGTACCGGCAATTACAGCGTGAGAGTAGCGGCGGTTGAGAACTAATCCGGTTTTGGCGCGCGTGACAAAGAAAGCTCCGCCGCGATGAAAGGCGTGTAATCGTTTGAAGTCAAGGTAGGCGCGGTCCATTACATAGAACGCGCCGGGTTCAGGGATAATCTCGTCGAGCAGATGCACATCGTGTCGTTTTCCGTCGGAAACCTCAATGAAAGAGGGGATAGAACCGCGCAGGTCGAGCAGAGTGTGCATCTTCACTGCGGCTTTGTTCTGACGAAAACGAGCCCAGGGAAACACGGAAAGGCATAGATCGATGGTGGTTGAATCCAGTGCGTAGACGGTAGCGTCAAGGTCAATGCCGAGTGGATCGGATGCATACATGGGACGGGCAATCTCAATCAGCGCTTGAGCAAAATCAGCGTAGATGCGCCAGTTGCGATTCTCGTTGGCGTTGGATTTGCCTGCGGGGGTTTTGGGGCCTGTGGATTATGAGACGTGAATAGTTGGGTCTTTTAACTCATTGGAAATTCAGTAGTTATTGGGCCAAGTGGTTGACAAGAAAAAAGACCAACTGGGGGGTGCGCGACATAGAAGTGGAGATTAGGCGATACGGCGATCCTCCCAATAGCTCTCGAAGCGGCCATTGAGATGGCAACAACGGAGAGCGATGATGGCGTTGGCGCCACGGACGGTCCAGAACATTCCGGAACGTTTGAGACGGGCGCCGATGACGGTCTTGCAGCCGGCTTCGATGACACCGGATCCAACAGACAGGTGTTGGGCTCGGAAAGCGGGATAGCGCATGCGGTCTGCGTTGGTTTCAAAGTAGTTGGCTTCTGTACGGAGTGTTTCGAGTAGTTCGGCGCTGGTGGACGGTGTGGATCGAAGAGCGGCCACCAACTCTTCGATCTTTCCTTCGTCCAGTTGAGCGTCTTGATGAATTGTGAGCCACACCTTCTGCGCCGCGCTATCGTTGGGGCGTAGCTTCTTGGCTACCTCGGATAGGTGCTCGCGGGCGTGGTAGAGGTCAAGAATCTGTATCGCGCCAGGGAAGTACTGATCGCCAATATTCCAGATCCAGGGAGAGCCGTCTCCAATGAGGGCTTTCTTTTCCGCGCGACCCCATCCTCGATCCCAGGCTTCCCGATAGATGCGTTTGCCAAACTCTTCGGCGGTTTCGATGGCTCCGGTGTAGGTGGTGGAATCCTCATCGCGAATGGCGTAGCCTTCCTTGTCCCAACCCGACTGAGTGAACACACATCCCAATTTCACTTCCCGGGTATGGGCTGGCTGACCGTCTGTCTTGCCTTTCCGGTCTGCCGTTTCTCGTTTCACCACCGGTATTCCTGTTCCATCCATTTGCACGTAGAGAATGGGAATCGGCGGGCCGATGACGATCGGTAGATTCAGTTGCATCGCGCTTTTGATTTGTTGTTGCTCACGGGCGGCGATATCTGCGCCGATGGCCTCCGAGGTGCGCTCCACGGCCTTAGCGGTGACTTCTAGATTGGCAAGTTGTTTCATTTGCTCACGGCCATGGTCAAACGGCGCTTCCTGGCCAACCAGGGCGAGCATCCGGCGGACGCCGGGAGACGTTTCGGTGTCCTTCACATCGAGTTCGACATCAGCGGGAAACTGACCCTCATGGCATTTCGAACACAAGAAGTACGGGCGGCTGATGCGGGCTGGGCCCAGCATCGTGAGTACTGGCTTGGAGCGCAATTCCTGGTATTGCGCGTAATGCCCACAGGGACAAGGCAACCGCCGCTGATCCGCCGCTGGCGATTCGTACTGCAGCAGTTCGCTGAGAGCGCTTGCTCCGGCTTGGTGGAGGGCGGCGCGTAAAGCGTTCTCTACCGCTTCCAGATCGATTTGACCGCTCGTGCTGCGTTGGGCAAAGATCCGGCTCAGGAGTTGATTGACCTCACGCGCGACCTCTTGATGGATTGCAGCAGCCGTTTTTTTTCCTGTTCCGTCCACCCGCCTCGCGCCCGCTCGACCGGACGGAGGCGGCAGATCTTCTCATTGATGTCGACCAGTTGGTCACTGAGATCCTGGAGCCGATGGAACTCGTTGATTTCATCTTGGGCTTTGCGCAACGCGGCCGGATTGGGGAAAGTCTCGGTCACCGTTTTGCCTTCCACTTTTCGAGTGAGGCGGAACTGGGGATCATGACCGGGGTCATTGGGCTTAGCGCAATGACAGGATGGTTTGCCGCAGCGCCGGACGACGGCGGTAATCGAGCCAGGCCGAAGATCGCCCAGGTGGAGGAAATCCTCCAGGAGCTTGGATCGGTCGGCTTCCAACGTAGCGAGTGTATCGGGCACGCAAGTTCCTCCTGTGCGTATGTATACGTACAGAATTGTGCCACAACGAAGGCCAATACCGCTAGCCGCCACTTCTATGTCGCGCACCCTGCCGAAACCCTAACTCACCAAAGCTACCCAATCAGCGGTACAATCCAACTCTGTGCAACTCACCGCAATTGATTGGGCTGTCGTCGCCCTCTACTTTCTTTTCAATCTCGCCATCGGCCTCTATTACCGCGCTC
>JANXXI010000192.1 GCA_025350695.1 Acidobacteriota bacterium | reverse complement strand
GTACGGGGGCTCATCTCCCATGAACTGAGCTAGAAAAATAGCAGGTCCTTTGATCTGTGGCATGATTCCTAGTATTATTCCTCTTTAGGCGCCAGCGGAGCAACCAATTTTTCGATAGTATGTTGCAATCGTAAAATAAGCGTGAAGGACGGCGCAGCCGACCGCCCCTGCTTCTTGTAGATGCCCCCGCTTCCGTGCGTGCGGGACGTGAGGCGGAGGCGCAGACCTCCGGGCCAGGGGTTCGCAGGTTACGGCTTGCGAGCGAGTGCTTTCCTCTCATCCGGCTGCGAACCTGATGCAGGCTCGGTTTCTGCATCGAAAATAACCCGGGTCCTGGTCTGTGTGGTAGCGAAAGCGAAACGGGGGCTGGGAACCACTTACTTGCATCGTGGTGTTGGACACGCTCGGCGTAAAACTGAGCGATCCCCCGATTCCGATCGGGGGCTAGATCGTTGCGATTGTCACGTGAGAACTAACTCGTCCATCTGACCGTGGCGGATTGTCAGCACCCACACGATCTTATTCCGCTCTTCAATTTCAAAGATGGGTCTGTATTTATCGGTACTCTTTCCATATAGGAGGTGTCTCAGCGTATGGCCATTCTTCTTGCTCTCCGGAGCCACCGTCCATCGGTCCAGAAATTGCTCCAACGTCAAAATGGCGTGTTCAAGGCCGTTGAATCACCTTATCGCAGCATAGGAATCGAACGAGATAATTCGATGGTGGAGGGCTTCAAGGTCTCTGATGGCGCGCTCAGACAGTTCAACCTAGTAGGACATGCTTCTTTCGCATTTCGGCGAAAACAGTCCTGGCGGGCTGGGTACACCCGCTGGCAACATCATCGAGCCCTTGCCGGATTGCCTCGTTAGAGTCCGCACTTGCCGCGATGTCTAATAATCGTTGGTAAGAAGTGGCATCCTGCACCACGGCTGCGGGCTTGCCTTTTACGGTGAGCACTAGCGGCCTATGCTTCATAAACTCGCTGGAGTTGCGCCGGAATGAAGTGAGTGAGTGAATGTCCTTTGTGATGTCAAGCATGGGGCGCCGTTTACTATTGATAGCGCCTTTTTCGGCGCCGCAGACTGATTGTGCTTCGCCTTTACAGTCCCGAGGTTTCGGTGCCGCGCGACTTTTATGTGTCGCGCGTCGGCCTCGGCCCGGCCTTACTGCCTATCGCCGTCACTATTAGCGCAGTCAAAATTACTACCAAACACCCAATCACGTTGAACCACAGGAACGACGTTAGTTTCAAATAGTTTGACGTGAAGATGGCGGCTTCACCGACTAACACACCGATGAATGCGGCCGTGCCGCCTACGCGCTTGAAGAACACCGCCAACACAAACACGCCTAGCAATCCGCCGTAGAATAGAGAGCCTAAGATATTTACCGCTTCCACCAATGACCCCATATTCTTCGCTTGTTGCGCGGTCACCATTGCCCATAGGCCCCAAAACGCCGTGGCTATGCGGCTCACCAGCAAATAATGCTCGTCGGTGGCGTGCTGGCGCACGTGCCGTTTATAAACATCAATCACCGATACTGTGGCCAGGGAATTGATCTCGGCGGAAATTGTGGACATGGCTGCGCCCAGAATTACCGCTAACACGATGCCGATGATGCCGATCGGCAGATAGCGCGTGACGAAGGTTAGAAAAATGTAGTTGGTATCGTTGAAGCCTTTTTCGCCGGTGGTCTTATCCACTAACTTCGCGGCATCCTTGCGAGTCGCCTCGAACTTCAGATTCGCCACCTTGTAGCGTTCCTTCGTTTCCGGGGATTCGATCTTCACCAGAGCTTGAGCCGCTTCACGGCGCTCGGCGAATGCCGAATCGTATTGCTTGGTTAACGGACCGAACTCCTGCGTAGCTTCAATCTTCTTCAGGTTGGCGGGATGGAAGACCATCGGCGGTTGGACGAAGGTGAAGAACACGAATACCATGGCGCCGGTCAGCAAGATAAAGCACTGCATGGGAACCTTGGCAATGGCGTTGAACAGCAGGCTGAGGCGGCTTTGTCCGATGCTGCTGCCTGTGAGGTAGCGCTGCACTTGGCTTTGATCGCAACCGAAATAGGCTAGGGCGAGGAACATCCCGCCTAAGAGTCCGGAGAAGATGTTGTAGCGATCCGCCCATGAAAAGTGGAAGGTCACGGGATTCAAGCGGCCGGCGGCGCCGGCGATGCGTAGCGCTTCGGTGAAGCCCACGTCGGCGGGCATCAAGTGGATGGCCATGAAGAAAGCCAGGCACAGGCCGCACATCATTATGATCATTTGCTGGAAGTCGGCCCAGGTGATGGCTTGAATGCCGCCCGCAACCGTATAGGTAATGACGACGAGGCCCATCAGCACGGTGGTCCATTGGTCGGACCAGTTGAGCAGCACGCTGAGCACAACTGCTGGGGCGTAGAGCGCGATGCCTACCGCCAGGCCGCGTTGGATGAGGAAGATTGCACTTACCAGAGAGCGAGTTTTTGAATCGAAGCGCTGTTCTAAGTATTCGTAGGCGGTGTAGACTTTTGCGCGGTGGAAGATGGGTACTGCGGTGAAGGAGAGGATCACCATCGCGAGGGGCAGGCCGAAGTAGAATTGCACGAAACGCATGCCGTCCACATAGGCTTGGCCGGTGGTGGAAATGAAAGTTACAGCGCTGGCTTGCGTGGCCATGATGGAGAGGGCCATGGCGTACCAGGGCATGTTCCGCCCGGCTAATAAGTATTCGTCCGTGGTGCGATTGCGACGGCCTCTCCACCAGCCGTAGCTGATGATTCCGCCGAGGGTGGCAAACATCACGAACCAGTCAATGAGGCTCATGTGTAGCTCTTCCCGAAGATCCAAAGCGCGGTGATGAGAGCGGCCAGATAGATCAGCACGGCGATGTAAACGCGCGGCCACGTGCCCAGAAACGGCGGCGGTTCGTCGATAACTTCGCGTTCACGATGGGGAAGATTCTGGTTCACAAGGGTACCTATCGTGGATGTTTCCCGGCGCTAAGTAGATTCGCAAGAATGCGGTAGGCTCCGGGGACTCCGGCGGGCAATTGGCGGAACCAGGATTGCGGGGTGAACACATAGTGTCCTTTGCCGTATGCGGTGTAGAGCGTGCCGCCGGGTAGGTTGGCCTCACCGGTATCGTGCGAAGAGAGTAGCGATTTATACTTTGGATCGAACTCGCTTGCATAGTAAAGGCCGCGTTCTTGCACCCAGCCATCGAAATCGTGCGCGGTGATTATGTTGGGCCATTTCATTAACGGGCTGGCTGCGGCGAACTCCACTTGGGCATCTTCTTCTGTGACGCGGGCCGTTGTGATCTTCATTGGATAAGGGCCAACATGTTCGAGAATTTTCGGATCGCCTCCGAAGAAGCCGCCTTCCATGACGTTGTACTGTACCACGTAGGTTCCGCCGTTTGTGACGTAATCGAAGATGCGTTGCACGTTCGCCCTGAGGTCGGCGCGAGTGTTGTAGGCGCGCACTCCGGTGAGGATGGCATCGAAGCGGCGGAAATCGCCACGGGTTAGATCTTCGGGCGAAAGCAGAGTAACTTCCGCGCCTAGTTGGCGGAGGTAGGTGGGGACGTCATCGCCCGCACCCATGATGTAACCGATGCGTTTGGCGGCCAATTGAATGTCTGCGCGAACTAGTCTTGCTTCCGAGGGAGGGAAGACGGCTTGCGGCTGGATATGCTCGTAGGTGATGGCGTCGAGGGACTGCGAAAACTCACCGGTGGACGTGGTGGCAATGGCTTTCACCCGGCCGATGTTATCGGCGGGCGGGGGCGTCAACTTGAACTTGACGGTGGCTTGTTCCCCGGTTTCCTTCAGCGTATAGAGGTTCGATTGCGGCGATGATTGCCAACCGGCCGGCAACTCAAGACGCACCTTGCCACTTTCGTTTGGCTGATTGGCTGTCACCTGAACTTCTATCTCTTTGGCCGCGCGGTTTGGAAATATGAGGGCTTTATCGGAAAGTTTCAAGGCGACGGGTGGCGCGAACACGACTGGCCTCGTCAGTTCGCCTCGGACGCGGTCTACGTAGCGGAACTGAACAGGGCGGGGAAGCGACAGTTCCTGGCCTTCCACTTTCACTTTGAATATTGCCATTAGCGGCGGGTTTTCCGGGGTATCTAAATCGCGGAGATCGTTGATGCCGTACATGTCGCCTTTCTTTGGCGCGCGCAGCCAATAGGGTTGGGTGAATGGTGTGGATGCGGGGATGGCGGCATTCAGGTCGACCTTAGCCACGACATTATTTTCGAGCGACCGGACCGGCTGCGTTTCCACTGAAAGGGAAGGCACGGCAACCTGATTGAATTCCACCTTCAAGCCCGAACGGACGATGGCGGCTGCGGTGATTTTCATGTTCTTGCCCGGGATTGCCTGAAACCTATCCGCCGCGGCTTCCAGGTAGAGTCCAGAAGCTTTGGCGATCAACTCATCCAGGTCGCGCAGCTTTTGTTTCGCATGGAATTCGTTGATGGACTCGAGCGTCTGACGAGCTTCGAGAAGAAGTGGCACGATCTTTTCGGGCTGGCGCGGATCGAACATCGCTTGCGCCTTGGCCAACGCTTCGGCGACTTTCCCGCCACCGGCAAGGCGGCTCCATCCGGTCTCAATACCGTCGAACAAGTCCTTTGAAGCCGGCTCACCATCCTGGAATAGCAGGTATGCCTTTTGCGAGCCTTTGCGTTCGGGGAAGCCCATGGCTTGGCTGCGATGCTGACTACGACTCATGCCGGCGATCTCCGCATACGATACGCCCAACAGCGGGTCGAAGGCGCCTGGGTCCACCCGCAGGGTGTTCGGCGTGGCGGCGGATTGCTTTTCCATTTCTGGCGTATAGGATGGGAGGTTCAACAGCAAGCGTTTGGCTTGCCATGGTTCGACGCCGAGCTTCAACTGCTCGGGAAATTGATTGGGGTCGGCGGCTGCGCGGAACGCTTCCCTGCCAAGGATGGAAGAAGATTGGTGCTGGCCGTGGCCATCGCGCGGAGTGCCGGAGAAGATCAGTATGATCACGTCGGGCCGGAAACGGCGGATGGCGTAAACGACGTCGCCCAGCACCAGTTTGCGATCCCACTTAGTGAGTGTTTCCGTGGCGGTTTTAGTGAAACCGAAATCGATGGCGCGGGTGAAAAATTGTTCGGCTCCATCGATGCGGCGCGCGGCCAACAATTCCTGTGTGCGGATAACTCCCATCAGGTCGCCCTGTTCGCTACCGATCAGATTCTGACCGCCTTCACCGCGGGTGAGGGAAAGGTAAGCCGTTCGATACTTGCGATTTTTGGCGAGCCAGGCAAGGAGCGCCGTATTCTCGTCATCGGGGTGCGCGGCGATCATTAACACATTGCCGATCACCTGAAGTTTTTCGAGGCTAAGTTGAATTTCCGCGGATCCTGAAATATTCTTTTGCGCCAGGACTGGAATCGAGGTACACAATAATAGATACAAAGCTAGAGACGAAACGATCAACTTGCGCATTGAACTTCAGTTTAGCCGATTGACATCGGGGGATAGGATTGCCTGAAAGCTTGCGGCAAACGCTTAGAGGATTGGCGGCGGCGGCCGGGGCATTGTTTGGCAAGCAAATTTACGAACCCAAACCGGTTAAGGCTCCCGTGCGGATTGGAGTGGCGCTGGGGGGCGGGTTCGCTCGGGGCGTCACGCACGTGGGCGTTCTGCGTGTTTTGGAGAAATACAAAATTCCGATCCATTGCATATCTGGAGTGAGCGCGGGGGCGATTGTCGCGTCGGCTTATGCCAGCGGCACTTCGCTTGACGAAATTGAACGGATCTCCCGGTCGATGCGTTTCAAGGACGTGGCTGGTTGGACTATCAGCATGCTTGGTTTGGCCAGAAGCGAACGGATGGACAAGTTTTTGGATCGGGCGTTGCGGGTGAAAAAGTTTGAGGAGATGCCGATACGGTTGGCGGTGGTCGCGACTGACGTGCGCAGTGGCGCGGCAACGGTGTTTCGCGATTTGGGCGACGTGAAGGATCCCATTCGAGCCAGCTGCTGCTATCCGGGGCTGTTTCAACCGGTTCGCCTTAAGGGGCGCCTGTTGGTGGATGGCGCCATAGCGATGGACTTGCCGGCGGAGCCCTTACTAAGCATGGGGGCGACCCACGTGATTTCGGTGAGCCTGCCGACGCCACTCGAAGTCGACGACCCATCGAATCTTTTGGCCGTAGTGAATCGTTGTTTTCAGATTCTGCAACGCCGAACGGAACACGAATGGCGCAAGCATTCGGCATTGGTGCTGGAGCCGGAGGTATCGAAAGTAGGTTGGGACGAATTTTTGAAAGCTGGCGACATGATCGCGGCGGGAGAAGCCGCGACGGAGGCGGCGATACCTCAGATTCTGAGTTGGCTTAAGTAGTGTGTCTCGCCCAATTCCTGAATTGAGTGCAATTGCGATTCAATCCAATCGAGCTGCCGTTCGTTGTCGGCCAGCGCGATTTCCAGATTTGGATGATCTTCGGCGGTTGAGGAATTTAGCGCGCGGTTGAGCAGCGGTACGATTTCCATTTGCATCATTACCAACATTTCTTCAAAGCAGTGGCGAACGCTTCGAAGCGGAGTGTCTGCTTTAGTAGGGTGCGGACTGCCTTTGAAGAGTATGCAAAGATGGCGGCAATGGGTGGCTTCGGTGCGGAATTGGTGCGCTAAATCGTCATGGCCAGCGGCATGAAGCGCAAAAGCGTATGCGGCAAACCTTTCGGCTGCCTCAAATTCTTTGACGGCAACATCCTTCAGATAGTCGATTCTTTCCATCTGCCTCATGGATGATAGCAGCCGGTCAAGGTAGAATGACACCATGGCCCAAATTGCGGACACGGACGCACCGCGAATATTAATCGTTGATGACGAAGAAGCGCAGCGCAACGGACTGGCAAGCATCGTCAGCGCCTGGGGCTTTCATGCCGATACGGCATGTGACGGCCAGGACGCCCTGGAAAAGCTGGCCGAGTCGACACCCAATGTGATTCTGACTGATTTGAAAATGCCGCGGGTGGATGGTTTTGAGCTGCTGCGCCGCATCAATTCCAGTGGAACCAAAGTGCCGGCTATTGTGCTGACTGCTTTTGGCAACCTTGAAACGGCGATTGAAACCATCCACAATTTGGGCGCGTTTTGGTTTCTAGAAAAACCGATTCAGCCTGCGGCGCTGCGCGTGCTTTTGGATCGCGCTCTTTCAATGAGCAAGCTGCAGAAGAAGACCGAAGTGCTGGAGCGTTCGCTTGCCACTAGTGGCTCTCTGGGCGAAATGGTCGGATCTTCGGCGGTGATGAAGCAGGTTTTTTCTCTGATCAGCCAAGTTGCGCCTAGTAAAGCAGCGGTACTGGTGACGGGCGAAAGCGGGACTGGCAAAGAGCTAGTTGCGCGGGCGATCCATTCGTTGAGTCCCCGAGCTAACGGTCCGTTTGTGGCGGTGAATTGCGCGGCCATGCCGGAATCGTTGATGGAAAGCGAGTTGTTTGGCCATGAGAAGGGCGCTTTTACAGGAGCGGTGGAACGGCGGGCGGGCTGCTTTGAATTGGCTGAACACGGGACGATGCTTTTGGACGAAATAGGCGATATGCCGATTGCCACGCAGGCAAAGCTGTTAAGAGTTCTTGAGGATTCGAAGGTGCGGCGGCTGGGAGCGCGAGCCGAGGTTACCGTGGATGTTCGCATCATCGCGGCGACCAACAAGAATCTTGAGGATGCGATCAAGAAAGGTGAATTTCGCGAGGATCTTTACTATCGTTTGAACGTATTTCAACTCTTGCTGCCGCCGCTGCGGGAGCGGATGGACGATATTCCCAATATTGCATCGAGGCTGGTGGAAGGCCTAAACAAGAAACATGAATGCAAGGCGACTGATTTGGCGCCTGACGCGTTGGCCGCATTAATGGCTCATCGTTGGCCGGGGAATATTCGCGAGTTGCGCAACGCTTTGGAAAGGGCGGTGATCCTGGCTGGCGAGGGAACTATCCATCAGGAGCATTTACCCATGGCGCTACGTCCGTCGGGCGCAATGAAGACCGCAACGCCGGCGTCGGGTGGAAATGGGATTCAGCTTGAAGTGGGCATGACAGTAGAGGAGGCCGAGCGGCTGCTGATCTTAAAGACACTGGAACACACGAAGAACAACAAAACCAGGGCGGCGGAAATATTGGGAATCAGCTTGAAGACACTGTTCAACAAACTAAAAGAGTACGGCGCGGCGGAGGAAGCCTAAAAGCATGTCGCTGAAGGCTCGTTTAAGAATCGGGTTAGTGGTCATGGTGCTTTTGCTCACGACGGGCATTTCGCTGCTATACATCAGCAGGCAACTGGCGGATTTGTTTGCGGCCACGGAGGATCGGGCGGTCACCAATGCTGAGTTCGTGAAGGACTTCGTTATTCAGCGGATCGAAGACAAAGTTAAACAAGTGTCTCCGCCGCCGACGACTCTTGACGAGACCGCTGCCATCTGGCAGAACGTCATCGAAAAAGACGAATTGTTGGCGCCGATGCTCACCAGGGCGCTTGGGGAATCGAAGCTGGCATCTGAAATTTTTATTACCGATCCGCATAACAAAATCCTATCGGCGAGCACTTTGGCGCATGTTGGCGGAAAGGCGCCGGAGCCGGTTGATTACATGGAATGGCAAAAGCAGCCGCTGTTTGACCGCGTGCTGAGCCTGTACCGGGGCGAATTGCATGACTACGTGATTCGCAGGCCACTAGGCGCCAACGATAAGGTGTACTTCAACATTCACGTGCTGATTTCCCAGTCGTTAATGCAGAAGGCAGTACAGCCGGCCTTCAATAGCCTGTATTACGTTACGGCAGCGGGGTTGGGAATTTCGTTGTTATTTGCCGCGATCTTTTCTAGTTTTCTGATTGGTCCGCTGGCGCGGATGAGCGCCATGATTGATCGGATAACGCAAGGTTCGAAGGCAATTTCGCCGGCGGCTGATTCAAACGTTCCTTCGGAGTTTAAAGAGATCGAATCAAAGCTGGACATGCTGGGAGCGCAGATGCGCGGTACGCAACAGGAGATGAGTTCCTTACTGGAGCAGATGGATTTGGCGGTGTTTATTTTCGACCCTGGGCGAAAATGTATTTTCGCCAACGGGGCGGCGGATGCTTTGTTGGGGATGGCCAAGGATACAGTGGAAGGCCATTCCCTGCAGGAGCTGTTTCCCGCTAAGACGCAGTTGGGCGCGGCCTTGCAAGCCGCCGCCGAACTGGGGAAGCCTCTTGCTGACTACGAAGTGACCGAACCTCGCAGGCTGCAAGTTTCGATGGAAGCAAGTGGACGGGGATTGATGATCACTGTGCGCGACGCTGAATCACGATCAGCTGTGGCGACGCAGCTTGACATGTCAAAACGGCTATACGCGATTAACCGGCTAACGGGCGGCGTTGCCCATGAAATTAAGAATCCAATGAATGCTATCGCCATTCATTTGGAAGTGCTGAAGGCGAAATTCCAGGCTGCCGGCGATGTTGTGCCTGACGAAGTGGGCGTGATCGGCAGAGAGATTGCAAGGCTGGACCGCGTTGTGAAAACGTTTCTGGATTTTAACCGGCCGATCAAAATGGACGTGGCGCAACTCGACCTGGTGCGCTTGACCGAAGAGGCTCGGAACCTGCTTGCGCCCCAGGCCGAAGCTGTTGGGGTGAAAATAATTTTCAAAGATCATCCCCTAGAGGTACAAGTGATGGCGGACCGCGACCTGTTGCAGCAAGCTGTCTTGAATGTGGCATCGAACGGGATTGAAGCGATGAAGAATGGTGGGGCACTTGAACTGCGAATCAAGTCGACCGATAATTTCGTGGTGTTGGAGATTGCGGATCAAGGATCGGGCATTCCTCCCGATGTGCGGGATAAGATTTTCAACCTTTATTTCACAACGAAAGAGAAGGGGAACGGGATTGGTTTGGCCGTAACGGCCAAAGCGCTGCAATTGATGGGGGGCGGTATAGAGGTTGATTCGGTGGCGGATAAGGGAACCACTTTCCGTTTGCTGATGCCAGCGGCGATTGGGGTGGAAAGCCTGTATGCGGGAGTGGCATGAGGATTGCGTTTTTCGCGGTTTTGCTGTTGTCCGTGCTGAGCGGCTGCTCCATACGGCGCCAGCCTACGGCATTACCGCCGCGTCCCCTGATACCACCTCCACCGGTTGAGCGTCCGCTGAAGATTGCGATATTGGAGGATGCTCCGGAGCTTACGCTTCCAGTGCCGGAATTACCGGCCTACGAACCAGAAATTCCATCGGCGCGGCCGCCTCGCGTTCGTCCGGTGAAGCCGCCAGTGGTGCGGAGTAAGAAGGAGTCTACTGATCCCGCAAAGACTGTGGTTGCGCCCTCGAAGCCCGCATCGCCTGGTTTTAGAATTGGCGATGTATTGACTCCGGCGCAACGAACGGATTTGGGCACGCAGATAGATTCGTTTCTGGGTGCGGCGGAACAGGCTCGAAAAACGGCAACGAGCCAAACGTTGAATGCAGACCAAAAGGTGCTGGCCGATCAGGTTCACGCTTTGGTGCTGCAATCACGACTGGCGCGCAATGTTGACTTGGTTGAGTCACGCAAATTGGCGGAACGGGCGAACACGCTGGCGGATGCGTTGTTGCGCAGTTTGGGCAACTAATGCAACTCGAAGGTGAACATACGGCTGCGGTTGTCCTCAGGTAACAGAAAAAGCTTGCGCCCCAACAGCGCAAATCCCTCGTGAGTGAACGTGACGCCCCGGTCAGTCTTACCGGCATTGATCCTTCGCAACTCACGCAGAGTTGGCCATTCCAACCAGAGAATCGCACCAGTGCCGTCTTTGAATAGTCCTGCGGCAACCAACTCGCCGTTTGCGTATTTCATGTCTTGAATTGCCAGCGCGGTGGGGTTTGGGAGCTTGTGTAGTAACTTACCCGACTTAGTCCACACATGGAAATATTGGGCGTCCCAATTGGCTCCGATCAAGCTTTCTGGTGTTACAGCTATCGCGCCGATATGATCGTCGGCAAGGAACTCGGACTGCAAGACCAGGGTCTTGGCGTCGCGTTTTTGAATAGTGCTGGTGCTATTGCGACGATATTCGGCCACCGGGACCCAAAGGCTTGCGCCGTCGCGACTGATACCTCCCGGATGATACCGGTCGCCCTGCTGCACTTCGGTGGAACGGATGAGCTTGCCGGTTTTGCGATTGAATTGGAACAAGTGGCCTTGTTTGGTTTTGACGTCGACGGAGGATAGCCATAGAGTTGCCTGGTGGACTTCGATTCCTTGGACGTGGTGTGTGTCGGCCAGCAGCGTGACGACGGGTAGGGCGCGGAAGGTGTCGAGTTGATCGGCGGCGAGGAGGCAGAGGGGAAGTGTGGCTAGGAGAATCCGCATTCTGCCATTGTCCTTGGTTCGGGGGGTGATTTGCTGGAGAGGGCTTGTCGTCGGGGGGATGGTGTAGGATGTGTATAGAAGTAAAAGAGCATGCGCATTGTGAGAACCAACGCTGTGGGATTGCGGACATTACTGCGCTTGAGTAAGCAGCGGGAAATCCGAAGCTTGCGGGGGAAATTGCAATGGCAAGGCGATTTTGAAGCGATGCGGAATGGCGCGTGATTTTGGTTGATTCCAGCGTTTGGATCGACTATTTCCGAGGGACAATGACACCGCAGACCGACAAGCTGGACGAACTGCTTGGGTGGGAACTGTTGGCTATTGGTGATCTGCTCCTAATCGAGGTGCTGCAAGGCTTCGCAGTCGACCGTGAGTTCAACGAGGCTAGGCGGATGCTGGATTCTCTAGCGGTGGTGGAACTGGGTGGCAAGAGCGTAGCGATTCAGGCAGCGAAGAATTTCCGGGAACTTCGTAAGCGAGGGCCGACAGTTCGGAAATCCATTGATTCGATCATTGCCACGCGATGTATTGAAGACCAATATGAACTGCTGCATGACGACCGTGATTTCGACGCTTATACGAAGCATTTGGGCTTAAGAGTGGTTTGAGCTGAGTGCCTTTTCAATGCTCAACCATGGCTACGCTTATAACTCGAAGGTCAAAATCACCTCTGATGGGCAAACGTTGCTATTACACTTAGTTGAGCAATTTGATCACTCCAATTTAGAAGCATGGCGGCAAAATTTGAATCGGGGAGAGGTCACCCTTGATGGCGCTACTGCCAACGGAAGCGAATTCTTATCCACTGGGCAGATTCTAGTTTGGAGCAGGCCCCCTTGGGTGGAGCCTGCAACCCCGCGACACTTTCAAATTGTTTTTGAGGATGAGCATTTGCTGGTAGTCAACAAGCCAAGCGGTTTGCCCACTATTCCGGGGGGTGGCTACATGGAAAACACTCTTCTGCGATTGGTCCAAAGGCAAATTCCTTCCGCCAACCCAGTGCACCGTTTGGGCCGGGCTACCAGCGGGCTGGTCTTGTTCGCGAAAACCTCGCTGGCTGCGCGCAACATTTTTAAGATGTGGAACACGACCGCTGTCCAGAAGATTTACCGGGCGTTATCGCAAGGAATAGCGGAGCGGGATGAATACGAAATTATTACGCCGATTGGGTTGGTTCCACACCCGCTATTAGGTTCGGTTTGGGCGGCTAATCCAGCCGGAAAACGTTCCAGGTCAACGGCGACTGTCATTTCGCGAGGCCTCGACGCTACAACATTTTCGGTTAGTCTAAGCTCTGGCCGACCGCATCAGATTCGAATTCATCTGGCTTCGATTGGGCACCCTCTAGCGGGTGACCCGTTGTACGGATTCGCCGGTTTACCTTTGGAGCACTTGCCTGGTCTGCCTGGGGATGGAGGGTACTTCTTGCATGCTCAGTATTTGAGGTTCGTGCATCCGATTCTAGGGGCGCGGGTTTCGGTTGAAGCGGCTTTGCCGGGGGAGTGGCCGGATTAGGGTTTTCGTGGCAATGGATAGTATACGTGGTGAGACGGAAAAGGAACCACAACTCTTCGACCAGCTTTATCGTAGATTCGGTGACGTCCTTGGGAACGTAACCGATTGAATCCGGCTTTCAAAGGCAGAGCTTCGGCTTCAGAACCGTGAGGCGGGGAACTTTAGGTATGAACTTCGATGGCGGTAGTCAGGATCACTTGGCTGGAGGCGGCAGTCCGTTCGTCATCGGTCAGGGTTTCAAGGAGAAGTTCGATGGCTGTTGGTGAGCGCCTCCTCGATTGTTTTTCCTTGCGATTGGCAACCCCTTAGCTCAGGGCGCCATGCGCAGCAGCCGTTTTTGTCCTGTTCGATCACCACGCTGATTTTGCGTGTCATTGATCCCTAGCGCTCGGTGTGTCGGGGGTGTGGCGCTCCAACCCGCACTACTAACCACTTCGGCGCTACTCTTCCCGGATTACGCGACGCAGCGTTTTCTCGAGCGGCTCGCGGCTGCGATTCAACAATGTCTCGGAGCGATTGATTGATCAGGCTTTGGTAATTGCCGCCGCTGGTTTCGTCTACTTGGTTACGGAACCAGTCCAAGATATCGGTGTCGAGGCCTATAGTGACCCTGGTCTTGCTAGCGGGGAGCGGCACGATGGCGCCGCGCGCGCCTCTGCTGAAGTCGTATTCTTTCTTCATAAGCGCGATGCGACAGCGGATGGCGCCGCAAAGCACTCCAACCACTCTGTTTCCAAATCGAGCAGAATTTGTTCCAATAGTTTCCCGACTGCGATCGGAGCGATAACTTCCTTCAGCAGGCTTCGGCACTCCAAAATTCGGCGATGCGCCAATGCTCGTCGTTGACGGAAGCGGACACACGCTTGCCGGTTTAATCGTAACGACTCAAGAAGGAAAGCCCCCGCGTTAGTTACCGCCATGAAAAGGCCGAATTCATTTTCCTTCAAGTGATCCAATTGGGGATCGCACATACAAGGGTCGGGAAAGAAAAAACCCCTGGCCGCCAGGTCATAATGTGGCCAGGCAGCCCCCTTATAACGGTTGCAGTCATTACAGCAATAGTAAAGATTCGAATAGACGCAATCAAGTTCTGGGAACAATTTGCGTGGGCGGAAGTGATCGACGCCGAAGGCGGTTATTCCTGATCCGGAGGCTTCCGTGGTTTCGCAATACGCGCAACGGCGGGCGAAGTCGATTCTGAGGTAAGGCTTGTAGCTGCGGTAATTTGTGAAAACTGGAATATTTTTGGTTCTGCGGTAAAAGCGCGCGCCATTCTGCTTTAGGAGCGTGTTTGCAGTTCCCGGATCGCTTGTTCCACGCGGTCGAGGCCGGAATTGATTCGAGCGAGACGTTCGTCGCCAAGGGCGTCGAGCAGATCTGCTTTCTTGAGTTCCTCGCGCTCGAGCAATTCGTCGATTTCCGCTAGGCGGGTGATTTCATGTGGCTCTAGACCGGTATCGTATTTCTTGAGGACCAGTGACGCCCGTTCTTCAAGGCAGGATTCAGACGTGGGGATGGCGCGCACGCCCAGTTGAGCTTCACTGGTATTGGAGCTGCTTCTTATATCCGCCATGATTTGAGTATAACGGATTCGACTGAAGTTGGATGTCAATCGGCATGATCGAACTTTTCGATCAGCAAGCTTGATCCAATCGTGCCTGTTTCAAGCAGCCATCTCCCATAATATTGAAAAAATCAAACGACGTCCTGGGATTAGGACATTTCTACTTTGCCTTGACAAACGATCACGCCCGCGTGAGCATCTTCAGAAATCCAGGCAGGTAGGTCTTAGGTGTTCCTAACTCCTCCCCTATCCTCCACCAACAAACTGCACCACCTCCACCACCGCCCCATCCCCCACCATCACCCCGCCCCAATCCGGCACCCGCACGATCCGCCGATCCAATTCCACCGCCACTTTCTCCGGGTCCACCCCCAAAGAACGCAACAAATCCACCACGCTAAGTGGTTCCACCAATAGGTGCTTTTCGCCGTTGAGGGTGATTTCCATACCAAAAGAGTCCGCCACTCCCACTTCGGGGGGCCTTTTCAGCTATTATAATACTCAAGGATAGAGCACACACCGCTTGACCCCTTCAACACATCTAAATGCCGTCAAATTTACTTGAAAGCTATTTCCCTGTCATCTTGCAGGTTTTGTTGGCCCTAGGTATTGGCACACTCCTGATCGGCGCATCGGCCTTGCTTGGCAATCGCGTCAAAAACGCCGTGAAGAATTCGGCTTACGAATGTGGCATGGAGCCCATTGGCACCGCCAAGGAACGCTTCTCCGTGAAGTTCTATCTGGTGGCAATGCTCTTCATCCTGTTCGATATTGAAGCAATCTTCCTCTACCCCTGGGCAGTCGTCTTCCGCGAACTCAAGATGTTCGCCTTCGTCGAAATGTTGATCTTCGTTGTTTTAATTCTAGTGGGCTTCTTCTACATCTATAAGAAAGGCGCTCTCGATTGGACGGCTGAGGAACTGAAGAAGGAAACGCACAAGGTTCACGTCGATCATCTGCCTTTGGAGCCCGCCCCATTAAGCAATGTGCCGGAGAAGTTTAATGCTGCCTGATGCAATCAAAGACGAACCCTTAGCCGTAGCCCTCGCCCAATTCGATTCCGCAGCCATCACCGGCGGCCACAAACAGTTTGGCGACGTGACCATCGAAGTCGCCCCCGCAAGCATTGTTCCCGTTCTCACCTACCTGCACGACAAGGAACAATTCAACCGCCTCAGCACGATTTTCGCCGTGGATCGATATCCGGCCGAACCGCGCTTCGAGGTTATCTACCAACTTCAGTCGATGGACCGCAACCTGCGCCTCCGCCTGAAGGCTCGCTTGCAAGGCGATAATCCGGAAATTGATTCGGTCACCAACATCTACAAAGGCGCCAACTGGTATGAACGCGAAACGTTCGATCTTTTCGGTATCCACTTCCGCAACCACCCCAACCTGACCCGCTTGTTGATGCCGGAAGGCTACATCGGCTACCCGTTGCGCCGCGACTTCCCCATCCACGGCCACAAGTACAGTTACAAGGACGAGTAAGGAAATCCCATGAGTCAAACGGCACTCCAAGAAAACGAAGCCACGGAACTGCGCAGCCGCCGCATGGTTCTGAACATGGGCCCGCAGCATCCGTCCACCCACGGAGTGTTGCGCGTCCTGCTGGAACTGGAAGGGGAAACCATCCAGAACGCTATCCCCGACATTGGCTTCCTCCACACCGGTATAGAAAAGCAGTGCGAAGCACTAACCTGGCAGCAGGTGGTGACGCTGACTGATCGCGTCGATTATCTTTCCAACCTCAACAACAATTTGGCCTACTGTCTGGCGGTGGAAAAGCTCCTGCAGTTGGAAATCCCCGCCCGCGCGCAGTTCATGCGGGTCATGTTGTGCGAACTTTCCCGCATCAGCAGCCATCTGGTTTGGCTTGGCACTCACGCGCTCGACATCGGCGCCATGTCCATGTTCATGTACTGCTTCCGTGAACGCGAAGAAGTCTTGAAAATTATGGAGTTCTTCAGCGGTCAGCGGCTGATGACATCTTATATACGCATTGGCGGCCTGTCGGTGGATGCGCCACGAGGCTGGGAAAAGATCGTCAAGAAGTTTCTAGATACATTTCCGTCGCGTGTTGAACAATACGAAGACCTGTTGAACAATAACCCCATCTGGACCGGACGTACCAAAGGCGTCGGACCGTTGGACGTGAATCGTATGATCAACATCGGCATTAATGGCCCGCTGATTCGCGCCTGTGGCTTGCCGCACGATCTACGCAAGATGGAACCCTACTCCAGTTACGAAAAGTTTGATTTCAAAGTTTGCACGCATACCGATGGCGATGTGTGGGGCCGCTATCAAGTCCGCATGGGTGAATTCCGCGAATCCTTGAAAATCATCAAGCAAGCAATGGATGGTATGCCCGGTGGCGCGGTAACGGCTACGGCTCCGAAGGTGGTTCTGCCGGATCGTGAAAAGATGAAGACGCAGATGGAAGCGCTGATTTATCACTTCAAGATCGTCACCGAAGGGTTTGCGGTTCCTGAAGGGGAAGCTTACGTGGGCATTGAATCGCCCCGTGGCGAGCTTGGTTATTACGTCGCCAGCGATGGTTCGGCCAAGCCGTTGCGCGTTCACATGCGCACCCCAAGCTTTGGCAACATTCAGGGCTTGCCCGATTTAATTGAAGGCCGCATGATTGCCGATTCCATCGCCATCATGGGCAGTTTGGACTTTGTGTTGGGAGATTGCGACCGATGACATTTTCCCCGGAACTTGAAAAGCGTTTTGCCGATTTGCTGACGCATTATCCGGAAGGCCGGCAGAAGGCCGCGCTGATTCCCATGTTGATGTACGGCCAGGACGAAGTAGGCTCGGTTTCGCCCGAATTGATGGCGGAAGTGGCCAAGCGGCTAAGCATCAAGGTGATTGAAGTGGAGGAAGTTCTTGGCTACTACTCCATGCTCCATCGCAAACCGATGGGCAAATTCCATATCCAAGTTTGCACCAACGTTGCCTGCATGCTCGTGGGCGGCACGGAACTTTACGATCATGCTTGCAAGAAGCTTGGGCTGACGCACCTGGAAACGCAGAAGGGCGGAAATTTCTCTCTGGAAGAAGTGGAATGCATCGGGGCCTGCTCTTGGGCTCCGGCGATTCAGGTGAATTATGATTTCCACCATCATGTGACTCCTGAAAAGCTCGACACCATTCTCGCGGGGTGCAAGTAAAATGAGCAAGCTTTATAACGAGCCCAGCCCGCTTGAGGTTAAGGTAGTCAGCAAACGGTTCGGGCTTGAAAATTCCGCTTCTATTGAAACGTATCTCGCCACCGAAGGCTACCTCGCGCTGAAAAAAGCGATCGGAATGACGCAGGAACAGATCATCGACGAAGTGAAAGCTTCCTCGTTGCGCGGGCGCGGCGGCGCTGGTTTTCCTACCGGCATGAAGTGGGGCTTCGTGCCTCGCCAATTGGACAAGCCGAAGTACATCGTGGTTAATGCCGATGAGTCGGAACCCGGAACCTGTAAGGACCGCCTGCTGATTGAATTCGATCCGCACTCGCTGATTGAAGGCATTCTTATCGGAGCGCTGGCGGTTGGCGCCGAAAAGGGTTGGGTCTACATTCGCGGCGAATACCGCTACCTGATCGACATCATGGACAAGGCGATTGCCGAAGCTTACGCGCGTGGCTTTCTGGGTAAGAACATCGCCGGCTCCAACCTTAGTTTCGACCTTTACACGCAGACGGGCGCTGGCGCTTATGAGTGTGGCGAAGAATCGGCGCTCCTGGAATCGCTGGAAGGCAAGCGCGGCATTCCCCGTATTCGCCCTCCATTCCCCGCTGTTTCCGGCGCGTTTCAATGTCCTACCATTTTGAATAACGTGGAAACCTTCTGCGCCGTTCCCCCAATCATTCGTGACGGAGGTAAAGCTTTTGCCGACCTCGGGATTCCGAAGGCTGGCGGCACGCGTTTGGTTTGCATCGCCGGCCATGTGATGAAGCCAGGTGTATACGAAGTGCCTCTAGGTTTCCCCATGATGAAGTTCATCAACGAAGTGGCTGGCGGCTTGCGTCCCGGCCGCAAGTTGAAGGCTGTCATTCCGGGCGGGTCTTCCTGCCCCATTCTGCGCGGCGACGAATGCGACCTTAATATGGATTACGATTCGCTGGCCAAAGCGAAATCAATGCTCGGCTCTGGCGGAATGGTCATTATGGACGATACCACCGATATGGTGAAAGTCGCCCTACGCATCATGCGGTTTTACGCGCACGAAAGTTGTGGCTGGTGCATTCCCTGCCGCGAAGGTACAACCTGGCTGCGCAAAATGCTGCAACGCGTAACCGATGGCCAAGGCATGACGCGCGACATCGATTTGATCGGCGATTTAGCGAAAAATATGCTAGGCCGCACGTTCTGCCCGCTAGGAGATGCGGCCGCTTTGCCGACTATCTCTATTGTTGAGAAATTCCGCGATGAGTTCGAGGCCTATGTGGCCAAGAACCCGCTGGCGAAAAACGAATTAGTAACAGTAGGCTAACGAATAAATGGCGGATCAAGTAACACTAACCATAAACGGAAAGCAGGTCACGGCGCCTGCCGGACAGCTCCTAATCGAGACCTGTAAGGCGATGGCGGAAATTCCGGCGTTCTGCTACTACGAAGGCATGTCCTTGCAGGCTGCTTGCCGCATGTGCCTCGTCGAAGTGGAAAAGTTCCCCAAATTGCAGACGGCGTGCACATTGCCAGTGGCCGAAGGCATGGTCGTTCAGACGGAATCGGAAGCCGTAGTGAAGGCTCGCAAAACCACTCTCGAATTCTTACTCTCTAACCATCCGCTGGATTGTCCCGTTTGCGACAAAGGCGGCGAGTGCGAACTGCAGGACATGGTATTCAAGTACGGCGCGGGCGAAAGCCGCTTTACCGAAGTGAAGCAGCATGTGCCGGAAAAGCAGTGGTCCCCCGTCGTGTTCTACGATGGACCGCGTTGCATTCTTTGCTATCGCTGTATCCGTGTTTGCGATGAAGGCATGGGCGTAGGCGCGTTGGGCTTGACCAATCGCGGCATCAATTCCGAAATCACTCCGAGCCATGGCGATCATCTTGAATGTGACGAGTGTGGCGCCTGTATCGACATCTGTCCGGTAGGCGCATTAACCAGCGGCGCGTATCGTTATAAAACCCGCCCGTGGGAAATGGAACACACCGGCACCATCTGCACGCATTGCGGTGATGGTTGCAAGACCACGCTAGGCACGCGCGGCGACGAGATTGTTCGCGCCAACAATCGCGACCGCAGCGGCATCAACGAAGAGTTTCTTTGCATCAAGGGCCGGTATGCTTTCGATTTCAATCATCATCCGGAACGCCTACAATCGCCAATGATTCGCCTCAATGGCGAACTGCAGCCTGTTTCGTGGACGGAAGCTATCAAGGCTGTGGCGGCGAAGTTCACTGAGGTGAAATCGAAGGGCGGCTCGTTCGGCGTCATTGGCTCGACGCGCAGCGCGAACGAAGAAAATTACTTACTGCAGAAATTCGCGCGGCAAGTGCTGGGCACTAACAATATCGACCATCCTCGCAGCGGCGACATTGTCACGCTGCTTGATGCTCTAAGCGGCAAGACCGATGCCTTGGCCACCGTCGATGACATCTATCATGCCAAAGGCGTCTTAGTTGTTGGAAGTGATCTGTCGCAGCAGCATCCCCTGTTGGCCAATCAAGCGCGCGCCAATTTCCGCCATCATAAAGCCAAGGTGTTTACCGTAACTCGCGGCCCGGTTCGCGAAGATGATATTGCCGCGGCGTCGGTTCGCGCGACCGAGGGCCAGGAAATCGCCGCGGTTGAAAGTCTCAAAGACAAGCTGGCCGCAACCGGTGGCTTGGTTGTGCTCATCGGCGCCTCTGTCAAAGGCGATGATGTTCGCAAACTGGTTGCCCTGGGCGATTCCCTCGGCGTGCCCGTGAAGTACATCTGTCTGATGGACGCATCGAACTCGCGCGGCGCAATGGATATGGGTGTTACGCCTGACCTCTCGCCCGGCTACAAGCCCGTCGACAAGCCCGGCAAAACCATGATGCAGATGCTGGCCGACGCAAGTCTGGACGTGCTTTGGGTGACCGGCGAAAACCCGCTTGCGGGCGCTGAGCTTGCTTCAAAGAACGCTTTCTTGGTGGTGCAGGATATGTTCCTGACTGAAACCGCCAAGCGCGCCGATGTGGTTCTGCCCTCGGCTTCCGGCTATGAAAAGAACGGCACCATCACCAACACCTGTGGTCAAACGCAGCGCCTGAAAAAAGCGGTGGAAATGATGGGGACCAAGACAGACCTCGCCATAATGGGCCTGCTGGCCCGGGCGATGGCTGCGAATATCGGGGCCTCAAACGTGGACGCAGTGTTCGAAGAAATCCGCTCCACCATTCGTGGCTATAACGTTCCCTTACCAGTATTGATGACAGGCGGCGCGGCCCACACCATGCCGGTTAACGGACGCGTTCCGGTTGCCGTACAGGCTGACTTGATCAGCTCAAAAGGCGATACATTGTTCACCTCCGGCACTTTGGGCCGGTATTCAAAAACTCTCAACTCAGTGATGGAGGCTCCGGGCAAGCTTTACGGTCAACCTGTCTCCAAAAGCTAGCGCGAAACGAACATGGAATTATTAGGCAATTTTTTTGTGATCACTTTGGTGAAGACGGGCTTGGTGGCCTTCATTCTCCTAACTACTCTGGCTTACTTGCAATGGATTGAACGGAAGGTAATCGCCCACGTCCAAGCGCGCGTTGGCCCTTATCGCGTGGGTCCGCACGGTTTGCTGCAACCCTTAGCCGACGTGGTTAAGTTGATGACCAAGGAAGATTTGATTCCTGATCACGTCAATCCTTTCTTTTATGTGCTGGCGCCGTTTATGGCTGTGGCATTGGCTCTAACCAATATCGCCGTCATTCCGTTTGGCCCCGCGATCGAGATTTTCGGACACAAAACGAATCTGGGTCTGGCTGACATCAACATTGGTGTGTTGCTGATCCTAGCCGTTAGCTCGCTGGGTGTTTACGGAATTGCGCTGGGCGGCTGGGCTTCCAATAACAAATACGCGCTGATGGGCGGGCTTCGCAGCTCCGCCCAAATGATTAGTTACGAACTGCCCATGACGCTTGCTATCGCCGCGCCGCTGCTGCTCTCAAACAGTTTGAACCTGCGTGAGATCGTCGACACGCAATCAGGATACGTTCTGGGCTTTATCCCAAACTGGAACGTCTTCACGGGCGGACAAATCTTCGGCTTCCTTCTGTTTATGATCGCGGCTTTCGCCGAAACAAACCGGATCCCGTTCGATTTGCCGGAAGCGGAAAATGAACTCGTGGCTGGTTTCCATACCGAATACTCCTCAATGAAATTCGCCGGCTTCTTCATGGCCGAATATGCCAACATGATTACGGTTTGTTCTGTGGCCACTCTACTTTTTCTCGGCGGTTGGCATTCGCCGGTTCCGAGTGAAGCGGGTTCGGGTATTGTCGCAGCCCTGATCTTTTTCGGCGCCGCTGCGATCTTGTTCTTCCACGCCATGCATGCCGCCCGGCCGTTCGATAAAATCACCTTCCCTGTTTTCGGCCTAATATTTGGGGCACTCGGCGCAGTATTCCTTGCCGGCGCATTCGTCTGGCCCGCGCTCGGCGCCGCGCTCAACGGCCTGTTCTGGTACGCCGCCAAAACCCTTGCTTTGCTCTTCGTTTTCATCTGGATTCGCGCCACGCTGCCGCGCTTCCGTTACGATCAACTCATGCGTTTCGCCTGGTTGTTCATGTTCCCCGCAGCACTTCTCAACATGCTCATCACCGCCCTGTTCGTGGCTTTGAAAGGATAACCGCGATGGATCTGATATTGTTCATCATCTTCGCAATGTTCGCCGTGGCATCCGCCTTGGCGCTGATTTTCCAAACGCACCCCGTCAACAGCGCGCTGTCGCTGATTGGCGTCATGGTTTCGCTGGCTGTGCTCTACCTATTGTTAGGTGCTGAATTCATCGCAGCGGCGCAATTAGTTGTGTACGCCGGCGCGATCATGGTGTTGTTCCTGTTCGTCATCATGCTTCTAAACGCCGGTGAGGAACGCAACCCCTGGAAAGCCCCCATAATGGCCCGCTTGGCTGCTCCGGTTCTTTTGTGGCTGGCTGCCTGTGCGGTCTATGTTATCCTCGGCCTACCCGGTTACAAGTCGGTCAGCTTCGGCGCCTTCACCGCTGGCGGTCCGAAAGAGATCGGCATGGCGATCTTCACTAAATACCTGCTGCCCTTTGAAGTCACCAGCGTCTTGATCCTAATCGCAATTGTCGGCGCCATGGTGCTGGCCCGTAAGGAGATTGATTAATGCCCAATCCCCCAGTTCCCTTGAACTACTATCTGGCGCTTTCCGCCGTCCTGTTTCTGATCGGCGCCGCGGGCTTTGTGTTGCGCCGCAATATCATCACCATATTCATGTCCATTGAACTGATGCTGAACGC
>JANXXI010000084.1 GCA_025350695.1 Acidobacteriota bacterium | reverse complement strand
TATAGTAGCGCTTTAGGTCCGCGTTGACAACCGCAGATTTGGGATTGGATGCCGTTCAAATACACCTCCTCGCATCCCTGCAAAGCCCCCAACGTCTTCGCGCCCATGCCACCCTTGCCGATCACCGCCTTCACCCCATACTTGCGCAGCACATCCGCCTGATACGGCTCTTCACGAATACTGGTCGTCGGCCCCGCCGCCTTCACTTCCCACTCGCAATCGGCCTTCTTCAACATCACCGGTCCGTAATGATACAAAATCTGTCCATGCCGATCCACCGACGGAGGGTTCTTCATCAGGTGTGCATGCACCGCATCGCCCAACGGTCGACCGCGGCGGATACTGAAGTCATTCGATTTTCGCCATCTTTACCACAGGTTCGGTCGGATATCACCAATCTGTGATCTCGCCGTTCGAACCATCAAGCCGCACACCAAATTCACACGCCACACTTACGAGCATGTAATTCGCTACCTCGACTTCCAACTTTCATTTAGCGGCCCGCATTGACGCTCGGAGTCCGCAAGGTTAGGATAGAAGCAAGGGGTATGGTTCCCATGAACATTGAAATTGCGCCAGAAACCGATCAAGTCCTCAGGGAGGAACTCCGCGTTGGCCATTTTCGATCCGTGGACGAGCTTATCGTTTCCTCCGTATTGGCTTGGCGCGAAATGAACCTTCGATCAACAGTAGAAAGCAACCAACAACCCAAAGTGAGCCTCAGGGAAGTATTTGCACAGGTCAGAGGATTAGCGGAAGATGTCGACTTCAGTCGGGATCCTTCTCCTGGCCGCCTTGTTGATCTATGAGCGGGTTTTTGCTCGACACGAACGTAACCTCTGAATTGATTCGTCTTCGCCCTGATCCGGCAGTGTCCGAATGGGTTTTCAACCAAGAGCGCGAGACGCTTCTTCTGAGCGTGATCACCATCGGTGAACTCCGTAAGGGTTTCGCGATTCTTCCACAAGGCAAACGTCGTGCAGCTCTGGAACAATGGCTCGATAAAAGCCTGCTACCCTCCTTCGCGGGAAGAGTGTTACCCGTCACGCAGAGCATCGCGGAGAGTTGGGGGACGTTGAGCGGTGGACGTCATCTCACCGGACGGCCTCTTGCCATGGCTGACGGCTTGATTGCCGCGACCGCATTGCATCTCGGGCTTATAGTTGTGACTCGAAATGTAAAAGACTTTCAGGACCTCGGCGTTACGTTGCTGAATCCTTGGGTTGTTGAACCGTTGCCGTAGCGGGAACATTTTATTTAGTCTGGGATTCATATGCAAAGGGTAGTCTTTTATTCCTGGCAATCCGACTTGCCAAACGCCACAAATCGAGGATTAATTCAAGAAGCGTTGCAATTGGCCGCCAAGTGTATCGCGGACGATTCCTCGATAGAAGTGGAACCAGTAATAGACCGCGACACACAAGGGCTTGCGGGCGCGCAGGACATATCTAAAGCGAGTTTTGGGAAGATTACTACGGCGGATGTTTCGTAGCGGACATCTCTCTAAATCCTAATGTGCTGGTCGAGCTTGGATACGCGCATTCTGCGTCGGTGAGTTGGCTCCACAGTCTATTCATTCGTCCGTGACTTCGACCTCCCACGCCACAATGGGAGCATAACTCAAAATATAAGCTGCGGGTTATATTGATCGGGCTGGACGAATATTCCTAGCTGCCCGTGAGTTTGGGTCTGAAGCTCGTGCTCATTGAACTCGCCATGTCGAAAAAACGAGGGATTGGTGCATTCTTATTGGATGTATTGACTGTACTTTGCGGCGCCAAGGAGAGCATTACCGAAAAAGTAGTGAACGGGATGTGCGGAAAGAGTTCCAGCAAAAGCAGCAGTTGCAGGTCCAGGTCTCTCAACCCGTTCATTGCATCCGTCTCTGTATCCGGCTCGTAGGCAGCAAACATTTCATCTGGAATGCCGCTTATAGAAGTCATGTATGAGTCGCCTGGTTTCAGGACGTAATAAGGCTTGCCTTCGAAATCGATTTTCTCCATATTCTTGGATGTGAATCTGGCCGCGCCATTTGCGTCCGTCTGAACGAACGACCAACTTGTAGGACTTGATGAGTAGGAGGTTAGTTGTGTCGGCACACAGACATATTTCGCAGCGTAGCCATTCATCCGAATCAGAAGACGTGGTGCACAGTGCGTAACGGCTCGCGAAAGCGTTTGACGATACAAAGATTCTATGAATTCTTTTGGCAACTGGCTGCTAAGCTTACCTGAGAATCGCAAGACTGCCCAGTCTTTGTTCTTTGCTCTAATGACAGTAAGGTCCGAAATTAACTGCTCCGCTGGACTGTGCTGCTTGAACAAGAAGCCGGATTGGCAGATTCGCCCGATTGGTACTTGGATGTTGCCCGGAATGGATTGGAAATCCTTGTCGTTATGGGCTGAAAGTTTGACATGTGCGACAACAAATGACTCCTGCGCTGTTGTACTCACACCCAGCTGGTTTGCGTTAACAAATAGATGCTCGATTCTCAGCCTTGCTATTCGATGTTCAGATCTGAAAGCGAACGTCACATCGAAACTTATCGCATTTGGAGCGAACTGGCGGCCGTGAACACTAGTTATGCTTGTCCAACCGGAGAATGATTCATCTTGCTCCTGCACGTCGAGAGTTGTAAGGCTTAGCTCTCCTAGTATTGGACTTGTAAGGTTGGTGTTGATGTAGACCTCAACTCTTGCGCTCAGCCATTGCCCCACTCTAAAAGAATCGTCGCCGCTGATAGTAATCAGCAATGGCGCGGCTGGCACTGCGATGCCTTCTGCCGGCAAATCGGTCTTACTAGAGTGGGCGTCATATTGAAGCTTGGAATGCGCTGGACTGAGGCTCCCCTTGTCTGGCCCTTGTTTTATTAGGAACTTGAACAGCCACGAACTGAGCTTCTGAAACAGATCCTCAGTCGATTCGTAGGAAAGGTAGAGTGGATGAAAGTCAGGGGTCGTTACCTTATTCAGGGTATGGATGTACTCAGACAGTTCTGGGGTCAATGTGTAAGCAGAACTCGCTGCCCCGTTGGGATTTGGAACACAGACCCAAACCTGCGGCGATTGGCGTTCTTTGAAACTGACAATTGCAGAATCTATTTCGTATACCGTGCCCGAACGGAACCCTTTATAGGGAGTTCCAAGCTTCCCTTGAAAAATGGCGATAAAAAGGTCACATTGGCCAATGTTCAAAGCTAAATCTATCCACTCTTGAGGTCCGCCCTTGTGGATACCAGGTCCGGCATGCGTTTCCCACGTAACCACTTCAACGTCTAGTTTGTGTTCTCTGCAATAGACTTTGAAGAAGTCCTGAGCTATGCAGCTTTCCACTGCATTCTTACCATCGACTGCATCCGAAGGATAGCCAACGACAATCCGGACTCTATTGACTGCGATCATTTCCTTCTATTCTACGATCTGGGCAAAACAAAAGCCGCTTCCCCGGTAAGGGAAGCGGCCTCTGCTTGAAACAAGTGAAACGAGCTACGAGTTAGTAGTCCATACCGGGGCCGTGGTCGCCATGACCGCCGCCGCCAGCTGGGGCTTTCTTCTCGGGGATTTCGCAGATCATTGCTTCGGTGGTCAGCATCAATGCGCTGATCGAAGATGCGTTCTGCAGAGCGGTGCGGGTCACCTTGGTCGGATCGATGACGCCGGCCTTCACCATGTCCTGGTATTCGCCGGTCGCCGCGTTGAAGCCGAAGTTGTGATCCTTGTTCGCACGGATCTTCTCGTTGATGATCTCGCCTTCAAAACCGGCGTTGCCGGAAATCTGGCGGACCGGC
>JANXXI010000129.1 GCA_025350695.1 Acidobacteriota bacterium | reverse complement strand
TTTCGCTCAACCATGCCTGCTCATTGCCACTAATCATCACCGAATTGTCATAAATGGAATCTCCGTGGGATAAGGAAAATTGAATATATCTCACGTGTTGTTTCATCAGAGAAACGAACCGCGTACTTTACAGACGCATGATGGCTGGATTTGTCGGCGAGTGCTTCTTGCTTTTCAAAAATACTTGCGATTCGCCGGAGATCTTCAGCAGTGAAGAGTCTTTCCGAGATTTTAATCCTACGAATTTTTTTCTATTTCCATTTGATACTCCGATCTATTCGCGTGAAAGAAAAAACCCCGGAACCTCTCGGCCCGGGGCTTCTTCCTTCAAAGCAACCTAACTCAGCCTACGAACACCCGCTAGTCCCGCCACAGTTCTCACACTTATAGCAACTGCCATTCCGCGTCATGAGTCCACCGCACTCCGCGCACAACGGCGCATCACTCACGTACGATTCAAACTTCATCTGCACCTGCGGATCCACTTCGGTCGGCTTTAACACTTGCGTTGAGCCC
Organism: Acidobacteriota bacterium; assembly: GCA_025350695.1. Lineage (GTDB taxonomy): Bacteria > Acidobacteriota > Terriglobia > Bryobacterales > Bryobacteraceae > JANXSF01. The sequence goes on along the minus strand of JANXXI010000129.1, from coordinate 1,687 downwards.
GCCTCGGACGTCGCATACTCCGGTCCAAGGAATTTCGAACCCACCCAGCGGAAGATGTAATCCATGATCGACTTCGCATACGGAATCTGCGGATTCCCCGTCCAGCCACTCGGTTCAAAACGCACATGGCTAAACTTGTCCACCAGGAACTTCAGCGGCACGCCATACTGCAAGCAGAAGCTAATGGCCGTCGCGAAGTTATCCATCAGACCCGAGATCGTCGAGCCCTCTTTCGACATCGTGATGAAAATTTCACCCGGCTGGCCGTCTTCAAACAACCCAGCCGTGATGTACCCTTCGTGACCGGCGATAGAGAACTTATGCGTGATCGCCGTCCTCTCATCCGGCAACTTCCGCCTCATCGGACGTTCGACGATCTTCTCGACGATCCGCTCAATGACCACGGGCCCGCCTGCGGCAATGGCAGCCGCCTTCTTGTTGTCCGCCTTAGTGCCCGCACCCGAATTCATAGGCTGGCTGCGCTTACAGTTGTCACGATAAATCGCAACAGCCTTCAAGCCCAACTTCCACGATTCGGTATAGGCGTCCATGATCTCTTCCACCGTTGCCTCTTCAGGCATATTGATGGTCTTGGATATTGCGCCGGAAATGAACGGCTGTGTGGCCGCCATCATCCGGACGTGGCCCATATGATGAATGAAGCGCTTGCCGTTTACGGGCCGGAAGCTGCAATCAAACACGGCCAAATGTTCGTCCTTCAAACCGGGCGCGCCTTCGATGGTGCCAGTGGAATCGATGTGGGTTACAATCTTTTCCACTTGCTCAGGCCGGTACCCCAGCTTGATCAGCGATTGCGGAACGGTGTTGTTGACGATCTTGATTACGCCGCCGCCAACTAGCTTCTTGTGCTTCACCAATGCCAGATCGGGTTCGATTCCGGTGGTATCGCAATCCATCATGAAACCGATGGTGCCGGTGGGTGCGATGACAGTTGTCTGAGCATTACGATACCCGTGTCGTTTGCCCAACTCAAGAGCGGAATTCCAGCACTCCCAAGCAGCGTCGTACATATCGGCGGGTACATTCTTGGCATTGATGCGCGCCACGGAATCGCGATGCATCTTGATCACATTGAGGAACGGCTCTTCGTTCTCAGCATAGCCCGGGCAGGGCCCTGTTGACTGCGCGATGCGTGCGCTGGTAAGGTACGCCTGTCCGCACATAATAGCGGTTACAGCCGCCGCGAAATCACGGCCACCGTCGCTATCGTAGGGTAAACCCATGGACATTAACAGCGCGCCCAAGTTTGCATAGCCAAGACCCAGCGGACGGAAGTCATGCGAGTTCTGTGCGATCTTCGCCGTTGGATAGCTGGCGGAGTCCACGATGATTTCCTGCGCGGTTATGACGGTATCGACAGCGTGACGGAAAGCCTGCACGTCGAAAGCGCCGCCGGGGCCAACGAAACGCATCAGGTTCAAGCTAACCAAATTGCAGGCCGAATCATCCAGGAACATGTATTCTGAGCACGGGTTCGACGCATTGATGCGCGATGTGTTGGGACACGGATGCCATCTGTTAATGGTGGTATCGAACTGCATACCAGGGTCGCCGCACTGGTGCGTCGCGTCTGCAATCTGCCGCAGCAGTTCCTTCGCCTTGTAGCGCTTCACCGGCTGCCCGGTGAACACGCCCTTGGTCCACCAATCGTCGTCGCGCATCGCCG
>JANXXI010000127.1 GCA_025350695.1 Acidobacteriota bacterium | reverse complement strand
TTGTTTTGGGCCGGAGGAGTTGCGTTCAGGCGCTTACAGGAAGGAACACCTCCATATAGTGTAGTTGACTAAGGCCCCGGATTCACAATGTGGGGAGTGGACGGTGAAAAAAAGGTGGTGTTTTGGGAATTTGGCGGGTTGGGAGGAGGCGGGGCAGTATTGCTTTAGTTCAGGTGAACCGTAATTCGGACCGGCTCCCAACGCTATAACACTAAGTGTTCTACTGGATGTAGGTGGCGCCGGGGATAAGTCAGGTGCGGTTCGTTGCGGATATTCAATAACAAAGCGACTTCCCATGCCAAGCTCATAATATGGCATAGATCCCATATGGAATAGATGCCATTCTAGGGCACAGAGAGTGGAGTTATGGTATAAACTGAATGCCCGAGATACAATCCCAGTGATGGATACTTCGCGCACAGGTGCTTGTATTGTATTCTTCGTCCTGATCTGCGCCGCCTGCGGTGGTCGAGCAAGTTCGACCTCCTCAAATGGGACGAATCCTATTCTTCTGTTCAACGGCGCCGGGACCTCCCCTAATGACGTCGCGGCCGTTGAAACGATATTGAAGAGCAACAGGCTCCGCTATTCCACGGTGAATTCGTCCAGGTTGAACCAGATGACGGAGGCTCAAATCGGAAGCCACCGCCTGCTGATTGTTCCGGGTGGAAATTTTATCGACATCGGCAATTCGCTCACTTCGGCCACGACTTTCAACATCCGCAACGCGGTAAGCAATGGCATGAATTATCTGGGAATTTGCGCGGGCGGATTCCTGGCTGGAAATTCCGGTTATAACAGTTTGAACCTAACATCCGGAATCCGGTTCGGTTTCTATTCGGCAATCAATCGAGGTATCCGCAAAGCTGCCGTACCCATTGCCATTGCTGGGGCTCCGACTCTCGATCAGTATTGGGAAGATGGGCCGGAGTTTACGGGCTGGGGAGCGGTTGTCGGAACCTATCCCGATCAAACTCCCGCCATCGTTGAAGGAACGTTTGGTCGCGGTTGGATCATCCTTACCGGCTTTCATCCCGAGGCCCCGGCAAGTTGGCGGCGCGATATGACCTTCAAGACACCAGTTGCGGACGACAATTCTTATGCTCGAAAACTGATCCACGCCGCACTGAATCGGACCCCTCTTGCAGCTTCGGCCCTGCCATTGACCGAAGCGCCCCCTGTGCGGTAAGCCCATTGTGAGGCATTCTTGAAGGGATGGATTCGGGGGAGGCTTTATCAGGCGCTTGACCTTACTGCACGATTGGACCGGCGGTGGGATCTTTGATCATCACTCCAAAGACAATCGTGCGTAACACTTCGTCCCATACCGGCTCGAGTTCCAGGGCGCGGTCCGACCAGTAGTTCATCGTTATCAGGCAAAGCACAGAACCGCGGGCAACGGCTACGCGGAAACGGGCGTCACGATTGTGCTCAGCGTCGGCGTATTTCTGTTCCAACCATGCTATCTCCACATCGGCATTTTCCTGATGATGGATCTCTGACTGGTGATAGGGCGTCCACTCGCTTTCGAGCGAGGCCAGCAAAGTTTCCTCAAGGGGTAAGTGCTGAATTGCTTCTCGTGGGATCGGGAAAACGGACACCCCAAGATCGCAACTTTCCACCGATGGTGTGCGGTCGTAGAGATGCAACGCGCCATCGCCAGGTTCGACGATCCAGTGGCTGGGATATTCGAATCGCAGGGCGCCGCGGTCGATCACGCAGATAGAGTTGCCCGGTTTGCATTTCCAGGAGTGGTTGGCCTTGAGTGTCAACTTTTCGCCGGGCATATTCCTATCTTACGGCAGCGGTGGGCTGACCAGGGGGGACTTGTGGTGGATCGGGAGGAGGCGCGGGAGAAGGGCGAAGATAGCGAGCGAGGCATAGTAGGCTGTGCCGGAAACCGGGTCGCGGTTGAGGAGTGCGTCGCGGATGGTGAGGCTGCGGAGGGTGGTGGCGACGGTGAGTTCGGCGGCGAGCACGAGCGATAGAGCGCTGAGGCCGAGGGCTAGGCGGTTAGCTGGGGGTAGCGGAAATTTTGTATTTGTTTGGCGGGCGGCGAAATAGATGGCGGCGAGCATGATGGGCATTTCGATCAGTTCGGCGGTGCGCACGCCTACTTTGGGGACCAGCAAGAAGACGCGGATGGGGCCGAGGAGGAAGCCGACGCCGAAAACGGTTAGGAAGTAGAATAGCGCGGCTTTTAGGGTTGGCATGTGTTGATTACGAATGATACCATCCGCGATGTGATATCATAATTGACAATTGCGGTTCATTTTGGATACCGACGTAATTGTTGCGGCCATGCGTAGTCCTAACGGGGCTTCCACGGCGTTGATTGCTTGTTTGGAGAAGGGAGCCGGAACATTACTGTTGAGCGTCGCTCTGGTTTTAGAGTACGAAGCTATTTGCCAGTTGGCCGAACATAGGATTGTGGCCGGATTGAGTTCCAAGGATGTGAGCGCCGCAATCAACGCGTTGCTTGAGTTCGCGGAGCCGGTTGAGATCCACCACCATTGGCGCCCCCAGTTGCGCGATCCTGGAGACGAAATGGTTCTGGAGGCGGCCGTGAATGGCAGAGCTGACTATTTGGTGACTTTCAACCAGCGGGATTTCGGGGTTGCACCTAGCCGGTTTGGGATCAAAGTTTTGTCCCCGAGTGAAGCCTTGAAACGAATAAGGAAGATAATAATATGAAGACCACCAGCAGCACGTACCCCCTGAGACTCCCTATCTCACTGAAAGCCGCGGCCGAGAGGTTGAGCAAGCAAGATGGCGCGAGCTTGAACCAATTTGTAGTGCTGGCCGTGGCCGAAAAGATTTCAGCAATGGAAACCGCCACATTCTTCGAGGAACGCGCGAAGAAAGGCAACCGGGAAACTTTACGTCGCATATTGAGCCGTAAGAAAGGCGGCGAGCCGCCGAGGCCAGGCGACGAAATTCTGGACTAGTTTGGGGCAGCGGGATCAGCTATCCACCAAACTGTTTTTTGTACAAATCCACATACGGCGCAACCTTTGGCGGGACAGCGTTTTCGTTCTCCAGCGCGGGCAATATTTCATCCCACCACTTGGCGTATGCGGCACTCATCTTCTCTAAGACATCGGGATTTTTCGCGGCAATGTTTTCCTTCTCGCCGGGATCGGCCTTCATGTCGTAAAGTTCCCAAGTTGATTCATCGCCGCGGGGGTTCACAAGAGAATAGCGCGTGTTGCGGACGCGGCATTGGGCGTACTTGGATTCCGCGGCCTTGCCGTGCTCCCAGCGGCCTACGTGGGTGAACAGGTAACGATCCGCCCAGGCCGCCTTCGGGTTTTCGATGATCGGCAGAAGGCTGCGGCCGTCAAGCTTCACTCCTGCTGGAACCTTGCCGCCGGCAATTTCGGTGAGGGTCGGGAACATGTCGAGGTGCGCCGTGAGGTGGTTGATGTCACGGGGTTCAATTGTGCCGGGCATACGCAGGAAACATGCGCCGCGGACGCCTCCTTCATAGGGGCCGCCTTTTTGGCCGCGCATGCCTGCGTTGAAAACGCGCACGCCGGCGGTTCCCCCGTTGTCGTTCATGAAGATCAATAGCGTATCGCGCTCGATGCCCCATTCGGTGAACTTGGCCAGTAGGCGGCCCACGTTATCGTCAATATTGGTGATCATTCCGTAGAACTTTTCGGTCGCCTCGGGCAGGCCCTTGCCTTTGTACATGGCGACGTAATTTTCCGGACAGTCGAGCGGGGCGTGCGGAGCGTTGGGAGTGATGTAGGTGAAGAACGGTGTCTTTGATTGGCGCACCTTGTCCATCCATTCGAGGCTTTGGCCGAAGAAGACGTCAGTGCAGTAGCCTTCCGTCTTTTCAAACACGTTGTTGTGCAGGATGGTGGGGTTGAAATACTTATTGCCGGGGGCGTCGCTACAAGTGCCAGGGTAGTGCTGGCCGATGCCGCCGCAACCGTGGATAAACACTTCGTCGAAGCCGCGGTTGCCGGGCTGGTATGGTGCGGCGTCGCCCAGGTGCCATTTGCCGAATATGCCGGTGGTGTAGCCGGCGGATTTGAGGACTTGGGCGATGGTGGTGGATTTGAGACTCATGCGCTCGCGTTCATTGATGGTGTGGGTGATGCCATTCTTAAATTCGTGACGCCCGGTGAGCAATGAACTGCGGGTGGGCGAGCAGGTTGGGCTGACGTGAAAATCCGTGAAGCGGACGCCTTCGTGATGGACGCGATCCAGGTTAGGCGTTTTGATGTGGGGGTTGCCGTGGCAGGCGAGGTCTGCATAGCCTTGGTCGTCGGTGAGAACCAGGACGATGTTGGGACGTCGCTTGGCGAGCGCGGCGGAGGCCAGAGGGGCGGCGGTCAAAAGCTTAAGAACGGAACGGCGTGAAAGCGAGTTCATGAAGAGTTAAGTGTATCGCGCTTTGCAACTGAGGTTGTTTCTTGATCCAATGGAAGTAATGCGACACTTACCGTTTTACCTACTAACTTTAGCCGCCTCAGGCCTTTCCGCTCAAACATTACAACCCGACGAACGTAGCTTTGCAATGAGCCATTTGCACGCTACCCGCAAACAGTTCCTCGATTCGATCGCGGACTTGAGCCCCGCTCAGCTAGCCTTCAAGGCTGGCCCCGACCGGTGGAGCATTGCAGAATGCGCCGAACATATTACGCTTAGCGAAGATCTGATTTACAACGTTGCCACGGATAGAGTAATGAAGACGCCGATTGTGAAACGGGATCCGGCGGTTTATAAAAAGATCGATCAGGAACTGGTGAAAAATATAATCGATCGTTCGCACAAGGTGACTGCGCCTGAACAGTTGAAACCATCGAACAAATGGAAGTCAATGGAGGAGATGATCACCGAGTTTAAGGAAAAACGGAACCGGACGCTCGATTGGGTAGAGAAGACCGACGTTGACGCGCGGTCGCACGTGGCGCCGCATCCGGTATTCAAGGATCTGGATGCTTATGAGTGGATCCTGCTGCTTTCCGGCCACTCCGAACGGCACACTCTACAGATTTTGGAAGTAAAAGCCGATCCTAAATTTCCAAAGAAATAGGCACTCATGATTTCCACAGTATTCCAATTTACAAGACGCAAGGTTATCTACTTTTTACTCTTATCGCCTGCTGGTTTGGTGGCGCAGAAACTCGGGGACGACGAGAGAAGCGCCGCAATGACTCACCTGTACGTGTCGCGGATGAAGTTTCTTGATTCTATCGCCGGCTTAAGTCCGGAGCAATTGGCATTCAAGGCTGGGCCGGATCGGTGGAGCATCGCCGAATGCGCCGAGCACATAACGCTGAGCGAAGATCTAATCTTCAAGATGGCGGAGCGTGCGCTAGCGGTTCCCGCGGCGAAACGAGAACCGGCGGTTTACCTAAGAGTGGATCAGCAGATATTGAAGTCCATGGTCAACCGGGACAAAAAGGGGAAAGCGCCGGAGGCGTTGAAGCCATCGAACAAGTGGAAAACGATGGATGCCATGATCGCCGACTTCAAGGAGAGGCGCAAGAAGACGATTGAGTGGGTGGAACGCACAGATGCCGACGTGCGGGGGCATGCATTGCCGCATCCGGAGTTCAAAGAACTGGACGCCTTTCAATGGGTTCTGTTGCTATCGGCCCACACCGAGCGGCACACTCTGCAAATTCTTGAAGTGAGGGCGGAAGAAACATTTCCGAAAAAGTAGGAGCATCGTGCAAACAGAACAGCGGCGGGAAATTGAGCAACGCTTAGAGCAGAGCCGTCAGGTGGTGCGCAAGGCTGTTGAAAATTTAACGGATCCTCAATGGCGTTTCGCGCCGCCCGAGGGTGGTTGGACCATCGCGCAATGTCTGGAGCACCTGACCTACATCGAGACGCGCATCATCGACGAATTGGCGAAGACCATGGAATCGACGCCCCCGGAAACCTCGTGGATGGAAACATTAGCGGACAAGGAAGATTTACTTAAGAAACGCATTCCGGGGCGCGAGCGCAAAGTTGTGATGCCGGCTATGTTCGACTACCCGCAGGGTACGAAGCCTGGAGAGAAGTTGATTGCGGAATTTGAAAAGGCGCGGGATCGCAGTGTGCGGTTCTTGATGGATACCCCTGAGGACATTCGGCTGTGGGCTTACGATCATGCATTTTTCAAAATGCTACACGGAGGCCAATGGATGTGGATGATCGCGTTGCACGCAGAGCGGCATGCGGCCCAGATGGATGAAGTTCGCGGGTTAGCGGAGTTTCCGTTGGCCTAAAGCCCGGCTCAAAGTTTCTTCAACCAATCGTAAATGGCGTGGAAATGATCAAGGTGATCGGGAGCGGTGTTACCAGCAAAGCCGAGTAGATGGAAGTTACCTACATGGGCCTCACTCAATTGCTGCATACCCAAGGCGCCCCAGCGCATGATGGCCTTCCTCTTCAAATGTAGCTGGGTCAAAAGGTAATCGGCGGTCTCGGTCGTAGAAGCGAAGGTTCCGGGGAAAACTTCCGAATGGGTAACTAACATGCGCTTCGAACCTTCGGCCGCCAGTTTCGCGAAATCAAAAAGGCTGTCAAGGTCTGCTGGAACCACGGGTCCTGGTTTATCCCCCGTTTCGTAGCTGGCATGAAGACTGTCCGCCAGAACTACGCCGTCGACGCGTTCGACGCTAAGCGGATCGCGCAGAATTTCCCGCACGGCTCCGTAACCGGCGCTAAACGAGGTCAGGTAGATGGGGCGAAAAACGCAACTGCATTTCTGTTGGCCTTCTGCAAGCAATTGACGGAACTTCTCACCGGAGCCAATTGCGGCGGCATAGACATCGGATCCGCCACCGGCAACCACGGAGATAACCGCCGCGTTGTCCCGCCAGCGGTGAATGACGGTTTCAACAAGATTGCCCTCCCCATGAAAATGAACCACCAAGGGGCGAGTAGCCATGCGGCCATAAGGAACCAGCAGCGTACCGACAGAAAGATTGTGGTGGGCGCCTGTGACGGCTCGGCTTTCGACACGAACATGGTCGCGCGTGGAATCCGTCATGGGAGACGGGTTCTGCGGCAACTGCATCATCGCCAATGCCAGGAGGCCAAGCATGGAGGCGCCCGGCTACCTGATTTCCGCGCTGGAAGCCGTGGCTGGTTCAGGGCCCCAATTGTTGCGGATCACTAAAGTCTGATCGGAGTAGAAACTGCGGCGGCCAGTGCCGTTGTAGGAATCGGGATTGCATGTAATCGTGTATCCGCCCGGTGTGCCTTGCAACTGAAAGGAATAACCATTCTTCTTGCCGGAAGCAAGTTCCGAGGGGAGTAAGTCTGACGCGCTCGCCGAAGGGGCGCCACTGGGGGGCGGCCCCAATTCGGTCATGGCGATAGCAAACTTGCCGAATTGGGAATTATATTGAGCCTGGGCGGTGTGAATGGTCCCGATCTGTTTGATAACCGTCAACTCATTCGCGCTCATCTTGGCTTGGTTCACTTTGGGTAACGCCACGGCGAGGATCGTCAAGATGATGGCGATAACGATCAGCAATTCCATCAGGGAGAAGCCCCGGCTGGTTTGGCGGCGGCGTTGGGACAGGTTCACATTGCGCATAGTTTAATGATATGACGTTTGGCGGGCGGGATTCGTGGAGGCCCGATGAAGGGCCGCCTCCCTTTGAGAGCTTTAAATCTGTTAAATTCTTTGGTGGGCCTATATTTGCGGCCTGCCCCCTGACACTAACCTTAAGGAGCCTCCAAGGAGAGCTATGTATCGTATTACCAATATTCTGATCGGCGCGGTTGTTTCCGTTGCCCTCGCCACGGCCGCCGACCGGCCATTTCAAGAAATCATGAAGGCCGCCGCCGGGGCCAACAACAATGTCCGCAAGGCCATGACCGACAAGGACAACGCCAAGATCACCGCCGAGGCGATGAAACTTAAGGCGGAATTCAAGGCCATGGAGAAGTATTGGACCAAAGCAGGCAAGGCTGACGCGGCTACGTGGTCAAAAACAGCATCCACAGGGGCGGCGAATGTCGTTAAGGCGCTGAAAAAGAATGATATGGCCAAGGCCGATGCCGCATTCAAAACGGTTGGCGGAACCTGCAAGACTTGCCATGAGGCCTATCGTGAAAAAGGCGCTGACGGAAAGTTCCTGAATAAGATTAAGAGCTAATGGCGATCAGCGGTGTCAGACTCCAAGTAACGTAATTGGTGTCTGACAGCGATTTCCTTGACAGCCAGAATCGGCAGGTTTATCCTTAACTTAATGCAACTGAGTTTCAACAAGGACGCCGGACACACCCTGCGGGATCTGAAGGAAGGTCAAAGCGGCATACTGCACAGCCTGGATTTACCAGAGGCATTATCACACCGTTTGATGGAACTTGGTTTTCTGCCTGGTATGGAAGTTACAGCGGCCAAAGCGGCCCCAGGTGGGGATCCCCGTGTGTTTAGGGTGGATGGAGCTGAGGTCGCGCTCCGTCTTGAAACGGCCTCCCATCTTTATCTAACTCCCGGTCTAAAATAAGGCGCACTTCCGGTTCCATGCGTGATTGCCACCCCAATCCGGCCTCGCCTGCTGACACCTCTACTCGCAAATCAGATGCAAGTGGATTCTATACAGTGGCGCTCGTCGGTCCACCAAATTCTGGAAAATCCACGTTATTCAACCGTCTGACGGGACTTCGCCAGAAGGTAGCCAATTTCCCTGGCGTGACGGTTGAGCATCACATTGGGAAAGCGATCCTTAAAAGTAATAAGGAAGTCAGGCTGGTGGATCTGCCCGGGGTCTACAGCTTGGCTCCGCGCTCAGAAGACGAGAAGGTGACTAGCGACGTTCTGCAGGGAATGAATTCGTCGGTGGGCAAGCCGGACGCCGTCCTCCTAATCCTCGACTCCACTAATTTGAATAGGCATCTGGTCCAGGGCGCTCCAATTCTGAGCCTGGGTCTTCCCACCTTAGTGGTCCTCAACATGGCTGACGATCTGGCGCGGCGCGGCGGTGAGTTGGAGACGGCCATGCTGGCCAGTCAACTGAACTGCCCCGTGGCATTGGTGAGCGCCGCAACCGGCGAGGGGATCGACAAGGTGTTTCAATTCCTCGAAGGCATTGCCTCCAGGTCGGCCACGACACGGCCGCGCTTCGAGCTCCCTATTCTGCAGGACGTGGGCGGACGCCGGCAATGGGCCGGCAAGATGAGCTCGCTATCCGGGTACAAGCCGCCGGTTCCTCCGCTGTGGACGCGGCGGATTGACGATGTAGCGCTGCATCCTATTTTTGGTCCGATTCTGTTCCTGGTGGTTGTCCTGGCCGTGTTTCAATCTATCTTCTTCGTGGCGCCTCCTATTATGGATGCGATGAAGGAGTTGATGCGGGTGTCGGGGATCTACTTAGGTCACCTATTACCCGAAGGGTTCTTGAAGTCGCTGCTGATCGAGGGGATTTGGACGGGTGTGGGCAGCGTTCTTGTGTTCCTGCCGCAGATTCTGTTCCTGTTCCTGTTCATCGGCATTCTTGAAGATTCGGGATACCTGGCCAGGGCGGCGCTGATTGCCGACCGCACCATGCGCTACTTCGGATTACAGGGCAAGTCTTTCATCCCGCTGCTTTCGGCCTACGCTTGCGCCGTTCCGGCAATCATGGCGACGCGCACGATCGAGAATAAACGGGACCGGATGGCGACAATCCTGATTGCGCCTTTCATGACCTGTTCGGCCCGGCTGCCTGTCTATGCGTTGATCATCGCGGCGTTCATACCGGATCGTACCGTGTTTGGGTTTTTGGGGCTAAGAGCGGCAACGCTGCTTGGGCTATATGTGCTGGGCTTCGCCGCCGCGCTGCTTACGGCTCGCGTGTTGAAATCGTCCATATTGAAGAGCGAGCGCACACCGTTCATTTTGGAAATGCCGCCCTACCGCATGCCATCGTTGCGATCGCTGGGATTGCGGCTCTACGACCGGGCGCGGGTGTTTTTGAAGCGCGCGGGGACGGTGATCTTAGCCGTCGTGGTCTCGATTTGGTTTTTGTCGAACTTTCCCTTAGAGAACGGCCAGCCCCCGAAGATTGAGAACAGCATTGTCGGCCAATTTGGGCGGGCGATTGAACCGGCCATCAAACCGCTGGGCTTCAACTGGAAGATCGGCATTGGCCTGATTACGTCGCTGGCGGCGCGCGAAGTGATTGTGGGCACGCTTGGGACCATCTACGCCATTGAAAACCCGAGTGAGAAAAATCCAGGCTTGCAAGCGGCGCTGCAAAAAGACCTGGATTTGGCAGGGGCCCTATCCCTGGTAGTATTCTTCGCTTTCGCTTTGCAGTGTTTTTCGACGATTGCTATCGTACGCCGCGAAACAGGCGGATGGAAATGGCCGATCGCGCAGTTTACCTATATGTTAGTGGTCGCCGTTCTTAGTTCCTTGCTTGTCAACAACTTTGTTCACTGGTTGTCCTAAAACTCCGCTTCGATAAGTACTAACTTTAGTTCCCTCCCAGGTACGTTCAACCGGTACCTCTAAATGAAACCTCTTAGCTATGGGTGCTAGCAGTCCTGAACCGTAATCTTGGTTCAGGACAAACTAATATGAAAACCTTAAAGACCATCGCAATAATCGCCCTGCTATCAATCGTCCCCAGCTTCGGAATTGTATTTCCCTCAACGTTTACCTCAACGTTAGGACCGATTGGCGCTCCAGACGAATTTCAAGTCAACAGCTTTTCGTTCACTAACTTCAACAACACCACCAACCAGTTGACGATGAAGATCGACTTCAACTTTGGCGGCGGTTTTTCAAGCGGCGCGTTTCAAGCGTTCACCGTCCCAGGCTTTGCGAATGCTTCGGGCGATGTACCCCTCAATGTGGGCGACATCCTATTCAATAACGGCGGCCTGATGTATGCAGTGGCCATGAGCGCGCATAACGGGTTGACCCAAGGTAGCTTGTACAAGGTTAACGGAACGCTCAACGCGCAAACAGTGTTGAGTAACCCCGGCGGCGGCTATCGTCCCCTGCATGCGGTTTGGGCAGATGCGACCGGCGCAAGTGTGGTGGGAGCAGGCACGGTCACGGCGGCGAGCATCAGCGGTAACCACTTCGACACGACTGTGGTGGTGAACACTAACGCGGCCTTCCGCACCTTACTAAACGGAAATTTCGACTTCTCCTTCGCTTCCGCCACGTGTGGTAACGATGTGGTGTACGGTTCGGTCAGCGCCACTCCGGAACCGGGAACATTCCTGATGCTCGGCGGTGGCTTGATTGGTCTGGCTCTGATTCGCCGCAAGGTTGCCTAAACTACAAACGCTAAAAGACGGGTTTTCATACAAGCGTGTTAGGATGAGGGTTGGACGGGATCCGTTCAACCCTCATCATGCATAATGTCGTTATTATCGGCTCTGGCTGCGCCGGAAACACAGCCGCCATCTACGCTGCGCGCGCGAATTTGAAACCTCTTGTGGTGATTGGCCACGAAGCAGGGGGGCAACTTTCCATCACATCCTTAGTTGAAAATTTCCCAGGCTTCCCGGAAGGGGTCGACGGCCCTGAACTGGTTGAGAACATGAAGAAGCAGGCCATTCATTTTGGCGCTGAATACATTCATGGGTCGGTGGGAGAAGCGGATTTGTCGCAGCGTCCGTTCCGTCTGAAAGTTCGGGGCGAATGGATTGAGGCACGCACGGTGATCATCGCCTCCGGCGCCTCGGCCCGCTGGTTGGGCATACCGGGCGAAGAGAAGTTCATCGCCAAAGGATACAGTTCGTGCGCGACCTGCGATGGCTTCTTTTTCCGCAACAAAAAAATCATGGTGGTGGGCGGCGGCGATTCGGCGATGGAGGAGGCGAACTTCCTCACGCGCTTCGGCGAGAGCGTGACGCTGGTGCATCGGCGCGAAGAGTTCCGCGCCTCGAAGATCATGATTGACCGGGCGCGAGCGAATCCGAAGATCGAGATGATTTTGAACTCGGCAGTTGAGTCGATCACGGGCAATGAACAGGGCGACGTGGTGGGTGTGGTGCTGAACAATTTCGTGACCGGCGAGAAGCTGGCGGTGTCAGTGGATGGGCTGTTTGTGGCGATCGGCCATATTCCGAACACGAAGCCGTTTGTTGGCCAGATTGATACGGATACGGAAGGTTACATTGTGGGCAAGGGCGGCGCGCGGACGAATATCGCGGGTGTGTTCCATGCGGGAGATGTGGAGGATCGGGTGTATCGGCAAGCAATTACGGCGTCGGGCGCCGGGTGTAAGGCGGCGATTGAGGTGGAGCGGTTCCTCGAAGCGGAGGGGCATTAGATCCGGTCATAATACGTTAACTTCCAGCGACTATACTGGAAGCAAATGTTTAAGTTCATCAGGTACTTAATTCTTGCGACCGCGGCGCCTTTTGCCCTCGCCCAAGTTGCTCCTACCGCATCCCTAACGGGAACAGTAACCGATCCCAGCGGGGCCGCTGTGCCGTCCGTGAAACTTCACCTGATTCAGATGGAAACGGGCCTGGAAAGATTCGCCGCCGCCCAATCCGATGGCCATTTTCTTTTCAGCCAAGTTCCGGCGGGGCCTTATAGTCTGGAGGCGTCCGCCAGCGGATTCTCTCCCTTTAAACAAACCGGTTTCCGTTTGAACGTGAATAATACAACGACGCTGAATATTCCCTTGGTAATCGGCTCGGTGGGCGAATCCGTCTCGGTAAGCGCCGAGGCGGAAATGATTACCACGCAGTCAGGCGCGCTTTCGCAAGTAATTCAGCAGCAATATTTACAAGAATTGCCCCTGAACGGCCGCAATGCGGCATCCCTGATCCGCATGGTTCCCGGAACGGTTACCGGAGTGGGAACCACCATCGCGGGATATGCCAATAACAGCGACACCATCAACATTTCCGTTAATGGCACTCGCGGGAACGAGGTGAATTACCGGTTGGACGGCGCCACGCACATGGACAATGTCACTAATTTGAACGCAGCGTATCCTAACCCGGACGCGCTGCAGGAATTTTCGGTGCAAACATCGAACTACTCGGCACAGTTCGGAAATTTCTCCGGCGCTGTTGTGAATGTAATGACAAGATCAGGCTCCAACCAAATTCGAGGTTCGCTATTTGAGTTTGTTCGTAACGGGGCAATGAATGCGCGCAACTACTTCGCGGCGCAACCGGATAATTTGAAGCGGAATCAATTTGGAGCAACCGTGGGCGGGCCCATTCTCCGTAACCACTTGTTTTGGCTAGGCTCCTATCAGGGTACGATCGTCCACAATACCTCGTTCACCAATACCGCAACTGTTCCTTCCGCCGCAATGCGTCGCGGCGACTTCAACGAAACGGGAAGAGACATCACGGATCCGGCGACGGGCAAGCCATTCCCCAACCGCTTTATACCCGCCGATCAGATTCTGCCGATCGCCACTGGCTTGCTGAGCAAGGTTCCGGCGGCAACGGCGGCTAATGGGCTGCTGCGGTACGCCCGCCCTGATAAGTACGATAATCACCAGGGTTTGGGAAAACTGGATTACAACGCGGGCAAGCACCAACTTTCCGGATCGCTCTTCTTCGTTCAATTCGCCGATCCTGGTTGGGACGCCGATGGCACTTTGCTGACCGTGCGAATCGGCCAACTGCAAACCACAAAAACCTTCAAGCTGCAAGACGTTTACGCTGTGCGCCCTAATCTATTGAACACCGTGGTGGCTTCGGGATTGATGCTGGATTCCACCAATAAGCGAACCTCTAAGGTTTGGCTTTCGCAATTCGGGCCGATCAAGTTTGTGGAACCGGTCGAGGCCGACAGGGAGTTGGAAATAGGCGTCACAGGTTACGGGGGCTGGGGATCGGTCACCAATTCGCCCCCAGGCAGTTGGGTGCGCCGCAACGTTGAGATCAATGATACCGTTACTTGGAGCAGCGGCCGACATACCATCAACGCCGGCGGCGAATACACTCCCTTTACGGTTTTCGATTCCTCCACAAAATTCAATCAATCCGGCACGGCAACATTTTCCGGCCAAATTACCGGCAACGGGATTGGCGATTTGTTGTTGGGCAAGGCGGCGTCATTCACCCAAAGCGCCGGCAAATTCAAGCAGACCAGAGGAAAACAATTTTCGCTATTCGCCGAGGATACCTACCGCGCCTCGCAGCGCCTGACGCTCACGCTAGGACTGAGATGGGATCCCTATCTGCCGTATCATGACGTTCTCGGCCAGGTGGGTGGTTTTCGCGCCGGAGCCAAGTCGGAACGCTTCGCGAATGCGCCTCCCGGCGCCGTGTTCCCGGGCGATCCCGGTTTTCCCGAAGGAGGCATGAACAAGGATTGGAACAATGTGTCGCCGCGCTTCGGGTTTGCCTGGCAAGCAAAAAAGTCCGCTCGCCCCACGGTGATTCGCGGAGGCTATGGCATATTCTTCGTGCGTCCCTTCCCGCGCCTCTACAACAATTTCGTTGAGAGCGCGCCGTTCAGCCCAACCATCTCATTAAATGGAGTAGACATTCAGGACCCCTATGGCTCCTCAGGTGTTCGCAATCCGTTCCCGCCGTTCGCGCCGGTGGATTTGAGTAAGAACGTGGCCTTTTCCTTCCCCATGCCCTATGCCTACTTCCAGGAAGATTGGGGAGTGGGTTATTCGCAAGCGTTCAATTTCACAATGGAACAGCAACTAGCGTCCAATTGGTTGCTTCGGCTTTCGTACGTGGGAAACAAAGGCGCCCATTTGCAGACTTTCCGGGAACGTAATGCGGCGGTTTATTCGGCCACGGCGACGGTGGGGAACACAAATGCGCGGCGCCCCTTAGCTCCTAATTTCGCTTCGGTTAAGGAGTTGGCCGACGCGGGCAACTCGAATTACCATTCGTTCCAGGCAACGCTGGACAAGAGATTGGCAAAGCGGTTTTCGATTCTGGCTTTCTATACCTTTTCAAAGGCGATTGACGACGAATCGGCCAACAACCAATTCACCATCAGCAATCCCAACCCATTCAACAATCGCTTCAACCGCGGAGTATCCGATTACGACATCACTCACAATTTCCGCGTGACGGGCGTATTTCAAGCTCCTAGCTGGAGTTCGCTCGCCGCCCCCATGCGGCTGTTGGTTGGAGGTTGGTCGGTGAGCGGCATCCTTGATAGACGGAGCGGTCTACCCTTTGGAATCTCCTCTGGCCGCGATAATTCCTTCACGGGAATAGGACTCGACCGGGCCGATCTTGTTCGAAATCCCGCCCTGCCAACGGATCGGCCCAAGGCGGACCGCCTAGCAAAGTATTTCGATCCGCAGGCAGTGACGTTCAACACCGTGGGCTCATTCGGAAATTCTCCGCGAAATTTTCTGAGAGCTCCGGGGTTGTTTAACATCGATGCGGCGCTACAGAAGAGATTCCCTTTAAGTGAGAAACTAAGTTTGATGCTACGCGGCGAATTCTTCAACTTGTTAAATCACGCAAATTTCAACCAGCCTGGGACGAACGTAAGTTCGCCGGCAACCTTGGGCGTCATCAACGGGGCCGATAACCCAAGAATATTGCAGGTAGGCGCGAGGATTACCTTTTGATCTTTCGTCTTTGCTTTCTTCTAGCCTTGCGCGCAACGGCATGGGCGCAATCCTCGGAAGATAGTTTCTTCTTCCTCCAAATGTCCGATCCGCAATTCGGCATGCATTCAAAAGACAAGGAGTTTGCTCAGGAGACGGCCACTCTGGAATTTGCTATAGCATCGGCCAATCGGCTGCAGCCACGTTTCGTGGTTATCTGTGGCGATTTGGTGAACAAAGTTGGCGACGCGGCGCAAATTGCCGAGTACAAGCGGGTGACGGGGAAGCTCGCGCCGCAGATCCACCTGTATAGCATCGCAGGCAATCATGATGTTGGAAATGAACCAACCGGCGAATCGGTCGAGGCCTTCCGAAGACAATTTGGACCGGATCATTATGGTTTCCGCGAGGGACCTGTCTACGGCATTGCCTTGAACTCGAGCCTACTCAAAGCGCCGGAAAAAGCGCTCGAAGCGTACCGAGAGCAAGAGGCGTGGTTGCGTCGCGAATTGATTAAGGCGAAGAATTCGGGAGCACGGCACATCCTGGTTTTTCTGCATCATCCTTTATTTCTTGAGCGGCCCGATGAGCCGGATCAGTATTTCAACATTCCACTGGAGCGCCGCACGCCTCTGTTGAAATTACTGCGCGATGCCGGAGTGGCGTTCATTTTTGCCGGACACTATCATCGCAACGCGCAGGGCGCATTCGGTGAACTCCAAATGGTGACAACCGGTCCGGTGGGGATGCCGTTAGGCGAGGCAAGGTCGGGGTTCCGCGCGGCGTGGTCCTCTGGAACCGAGCTCAAGCACAGTTACTTTGAGTTCGGCGCATTGCCCGCGGTGATTCCTCCACCCACTGTGAAATGAGGGCGTTCCTGTTCTTGCGAGAAGCGACTTGGAGCCAGTGGCGCGCAGCGTGGATCGCGCTCAAAGGCAATGGCGGCATCAGAAAAATCAACTCCTCGTGAAATTCACCACTGCCTTACGTTTTTCCTCTCCTTCCTTTTCCGCCTGAACGACGCCTTCAAGTTTCCCATCTTTGAGTTTCATCGAAACTTTCATCTGCATGCCGTCGGCAAACACCTCGAAAGTAACCGAATCGCCATCGACCATCCCTTTGGTGAGCTCGAAATTCTTCTCTTCATTCGGTCCAATTCTACCGGTCAATTTCACGCCATCCTGCTTCAACGCCAGGTAAGCGGACTGTTCCTTTTCTTGGGTCCCGTCAGGGCGCTCCGGGGTGAATGAGCCGTGCCATACGCCAGCGACATCCGCTCCGAAAGAGAGCGCGCCGAGCAGCAGAGCGAAAATTAACAGTTTCATGGATGCCTCCAATTCGGTCTTGAATGGAAACGGAATTCGCCCATGAAATGTTCAAAGAAATTAGTTGGAGCGGACGGAGAGGAACAATTTCTGTCCAAGCAACTCGCCGCCTAACGTCGCCTCGACGGCGTGGTCGCCCGTGGTCAAGCTGGACGGCACGGTTACATTAAACTGGTAGACACCAACCAAGTTCGGAGCGAGACCCGCGTATGATACCGGGGCATTCTGGCCACCGATCTTGATGTCGAAAGGCGTCGAAATTGACGCCAACCCTTGCGCCACGATGCCGGCAATAGCCACGCTCGAGCTAACCGGGCCGAACCCCGTGCCGTACAGAGTCAAAGTCTCACCGGGAGCCGCGGGCGCAGTGGGGACGTTCGGAATATTGCCTTTATTCACGAGAGCGCCAGTAGCCGCGTGAATCGCCACGACGTACTGCAAGCCATCCGCCTTGAAAGTAGCTGGGGCAAGCAGGCCGGGAGCGGTCGCCTTTAAAATGAGATTCGCCGACACACTATCCTGACCGCCATAACTGGCAACAACGGGAACCGATCCGCTGGCCGGAACACCTGCGGGAATCTGCACATTGACCTGCGTCTTACTGACATAGTTCACAAATGCCGGAATGCCGTTCACCTTCACGGTGACGCCTTCGAGGGTTGTCGGGGCGGCGCCATTATTGAAATCGCCTGTGGCCCAACCACGCGAAACATCTCCGGCAAGATTGGCGCCATAAATCTCAATGTAGGAGCCGGCTGCCCCGACCGCCGCGCCTCCGAATCCTGATGCGGAAAGAACGCCATTCGAGCTGATGGCGGGGGGTGGAACTACTTGGCTGATAGAAAGAATCATCACAAAGCTTTCGCCAATATCGCCTTTGTAGTTGATCAGAGGAAGATCGGAGAAAGTGGAATTTATCGCATAGACAGGGACGGCGGCTATCTTATCCATCACCGCCAGACTTGCCTCGTTAGCAACTCGTCCGAATGCCGTGAATCCGCCATTCTGCCGATCGAGATTGCCGGAATTATCAGCAAGATTGAAGAACCACTGGTTGGTCGCGCTGTTCGGACTGCTGCCTAACTTAGCCATCGCAATTGTTCCGCGAACGTTCGAGATGCCGGGTTCGTTTCGCACCGCCGGATTTTGCGCGATTTCGGGAACCGCGCCATTTTCGAACTTGTATCCCCCGCCCTGCCAGATAAAGCCAGGTACGGAACGGTGAACGATAGAGTTGGCATAGGCTCCCTTGTTCATATAATTGAGGAAATTGGCGACTGTGAGGGGTGTGCTGGCGGGAAGCAGCACCACATCGATGTCGCCTACATTGGTCCGGAAGCGGACAGTTTGCGCGGAGGTTGTTGAGATGGCGAAAGTGAGGAAAGCGTAAAAGAGCGTGTGGAACATCCGTTGAAGCATAATGTTGAATTTTACCGCACTGGACCGCGTTGCCGTTGCAAACAATGAATTCTTCAAGGATGTTATCTTGGAGGCATGTTGCGTAAACTATGTCTACCCATAGTACTGATCAGCTGTCCGGCCCTAGCGGGCCCTTTGCTGTTGAATTCATCCGCATTTGATACCTCCCGATTTACGGTAACTGAGTATGCCGTTTCCAGTTTTCCGGTGAGCATGTTGAATTTGGGCGACGGTAGTGTAGCCATCGGAACCCAGGCCGGCATCTTGCGCTATACAGCCCCAGGAGCGTCCCCAACAACCTTGCTGGCTGGTGTTGGAGTGACCACTGGGCTCGTGCAGGCCGGAGGTTTTATCATCCAAGCCGATTCGAATGCCAATGCGATCTCAATTCTTAAGCAGGGTGCTACGCCATCGGATCCAGTAAGTAATGTGGGCTCCCTGCAATTTGGTTTTGTGAATGGTTGGATTCATTCGCAAATGGGAATTGCCGCTAGACCCACTCCAGGATTAGCGGGCTCCTTTGACATCGTATTTAACGTGGGTTCGCAAAATAATTCAAGTCTGTCAACGGACAAAGTTGGGGTGACGGGACTGAGCACCAGTCTTTTGGATGGGGATTCTCTCTACATGGTGACGGTGGATCTTACACATCCGGCGCCCATTGCGTCGAACCTCAAGAAGGTTGCGACGGGAATCCGTAACGTAATTGGCATGGGATTTCAAAGCCAGACTGGAGATTTCTATTTCCTCGACAACGCCATTGACGGCCCAGGAGCCTTCGGAGATGAACCGCCTCAAGCAGAAGAGGTGAACCGGATACCGGCGGCGCAATTGGGTGTGGGCGCGCCCTTAAACTTCGGCTATCCCACCTGCTATGTCGGATATCGCACTGGAAGTGCGGTCGGTTCAGGCTGCGTTCAGCCGTTTTTCGCCGTCCAACCCTTACCGAATGGAACGGCGTTGGGGTCTGAAAGCGAGGGGCCAGCGCAATTCGCGTTTGCTCCGAAGAACTTCCCGATAGGTTTTGACAACGGTATGTTTATCGGCTTCGCGGGGAAAGGAACTACAGGGGCATCCAACGAGGAGAACGGCGTAGGTTACCTTGATTTCCCAAGCGGGAATTTTATTCACTTCGTCGAGAACAGCCAGAATGGAGTCTACTCACCGATTGGAATGATGAGTACCGACAATGCTTTGTACATTGCCGACTTTGGCGGCGGCTTCGTCTACCAAGTTACGGCCACCGCACCTGAACCGATGAGTTCGGCCATGTTGGCGGTTGGATTGTTGGCGTTAGCCCTTGCCAGAAAACACGCGAGGACCAGTCCGACCAACGCCAAATAACCAGATCGATTCCTTCAGATTTTCCCCCACGCACCCGATATGTCCTCTGCGAGCATTTTTCGCAGAAGGATTTCTCACATGGTGCTTGGCACAAAGATCGTTGCGATAGCCGTTGGCGCGGTAGTAGCAACAGCAACAGCCGGATTGATCATTCAAAGATCCGTGATCCGCGATCAAGGGATAGGAATGATCCGTGATACGATGCGAGCGACCATTCTAAGCGCGGAGAACGCTAGAAGGTCTGTTTCGAACATGCGGAGTGCAAATATGTTCGACGATGTGGTGCTGAAGGCGGATGTTGCCCGCGCAACCGATTACAGGAAGACCAATCTATATCGAACCGTGCCCGTTGTGGCCGCCTGGGATTCCATCAGCGAAGTGGCAGCCAAGGAAGGATACCAGTTCCGGGTTCCGGCGATCAGCCCTCGTAACAAGGCCAATACTCCAAGCGAAGACGAAGCCCGTATTTTGAAGTTGATGGAATCGAGCGGACTTGCTGACTTTTTTGAAGTAAACGAGAAGGCCAACGAAATTACTTACGCCCGGCCAATCGAATTGAGTAGCGATTGCCTTTTGTGCCATGGAGAGGGGGCCAACAGCCCAACTAAAGACGGCAAAGACATGCTGGGCTTCCGCATGGAAGGTTGGCACACCGGTGATCGCCACGGAATCTTCCTGCTGCGGTCGAAGTTGGATAAAGTGGATGGAGCCGTGCAGGCTGGACTGCAACGAACTGCCATGTGGCTGTTTCCTTTGCTGCTATGCATAGGCTTTGCCGCTTACTATTTGATTTCAGGCATAAGCAAGAACCTCAGTTCCATGATTCAATCCATATCTGTAGCTTCAGAACTGGTAACTGGGGCGGTGGGACAGCTTTCCTCTTCCAGCCAGAACTTGGCGCAAGGGGCATCGGAACAGGCCGCTACACTTGAGTCCACCTCCGCTGCTGGAGAGCAGATTTCGGCGATGACGCGCAAGAATGCGGACTGTGCGAAGACGGCCGCCACGGAAATGGTTGCGGTGGGCCGTCAAGTGGAACAGAGCAATCTAGCGCTCAACGAAATGGCCTGCTCCATGCAGGACATTACGAATTCCGGAGGGAAAATCGCGAAGATCATCAAGGTGATTGAGGACATCGCCTTTCAAACCAATATCCTGGCGTTGAACGCCGCGGTGGAGGCAGCAAGAGCAGGAGTGGCAGGGGCTGGATTTGCCGTCGTCGCCAACGAAGTTGGTAACTTGGCGCAACGTTCCACGCAAGCGGCGACCGATACGGCCGCACTAATAGAAGAATCCATCTCAATGTCTCGCGCTGGAAGCGTAAAACTCGGATTGGTGACCGAAAAAATTCGCGCCATCACCGAAAGCGCCTCCCGGGCAAAGTCGCTGGTGGATCAGGTAAACAGCGGGAGTCAGGAGCAGCGTCTTGGAGCCGAGCAGGTGGCCACGGCCATGCAGCAATTGGAAATAGTGACACAGAGTAGCGCCGCCAGTGCCGAGCAGACGGCATCCGCCAGCATGGAATTATCCGCTCAGGCCGTCTCCATGAACAAGATTGCGCGAGGCTTACGGTCAGTGGTCGAAGGACAAACAGAGAGAGAAAGTTAGTCGCCATAAGAACTACGCGAACCTAAAATAGATCGCAGTTGTTGCGTGACGAAGCTCTCTATTCCGAATACAATCGAAGCATGCTTTGTATTCGGACTAGAATCCCTGCTTTGATCACATCCTTGATGCTCTTCGCCTGCAGCCAATCGGCGGCTTCGGCACAACTGTCGCCAACCGCTCTCGATCGCTACGTCGCAGCCAAAGACTCAGTCTATTCCTGGAAATTGCAGAACACGGTTTCCAGGAATGGCTACAAATCCTTCGTGCTGGAACTCACCTCGCAGACGTGGCGAAGCGCTTCCGAGGTTGACCGGCCCGTGTGGAAGCACTGGCTCACCATCACGATGCCTGAGAAGGTTAAAGTAAAGGGCGCGGCGCTGCTATTCATTGGCGGGGGAAGCAACCTCGACCCGGCTCCAAAAGCCACAGCCGAACGGTCTGTTCGCTTGGCGCTCGATAGCGGAACCATCGTCGCCGATTTGGGCATGGTCCCCAATCAGCCTCTCTACTTCAGCGACTCGAAGGGTGTTGGCCGTAAAGAAGACGACCTGATCGCCTACACGCGCGTGAAGCACTTTTCAACTAAGGATGACACTTGGCTGGTGCGCTTGGCCATGGTGAAAAGTGGGGTGCGAGCGATGGACGCTATCGCGGAATTCACGGCGAGCCCGGCTGGCGGCGGCGACAGGGTCGAACGCTTTGTTGTCGCCGGCGGATCGAAACGCGGTTGGACCACATGGCTGGTTGGCGCGGTGGATCCTCGCGTCGTCGCTATCGCTCCGATGGTGATTGATGCGCTCAATAGCGAAGCCATCACCAAACATCACTTTGAAGTTTACGGATTCTTCGCACCGTCGCTGAAGGATTATGTGAACCATGGCCTGTTCCCTCACAAGATCGGCACTCCAGAATACAGACGAGTGCTCGATATTGAAGACCCCTATGTATACCGGAACCGTGCGTCCTTGAAGATGCCGAAATTTCTGATCAACGCCTCAGGAGATGAATTTTTCCTTCCCGACAATTCGCAGTATTACTACTCCCAGTTGCAAGAAGAAAAGCATCTTCGCTACGTTCCCAACGCTAAACACAATCTGGCCGGTAGTGACGCGATGGAGAGCCTAACTGTTTTTTACGAAGCGGTGCTTGCGGGCCGAAAGCGCCCCCGCTTCACTTGGACCAAATCAAGCGACGGAGCCATAACCGTAAAGCCCGTTGATAAGCCCTCGGAAGTAACGCTGTGGCAGGCCACAAATCCCAATGCCCGCGACTTTCGGTTGGACATCATCGGCAAGGCTTACCGAGCAACGAAATTATCCCCGCGCCCCGACGGCACCTACGTCGGGAAGCCGCCAATCCCCTCGAAGGGCTTCACTGCGTTCTACCTGGAACTGACCTTTCCAAGCGGTGGAACGTATCCGTTCAAATTCTCGACCGAGGTGTCCATAACTCCCGATGTGGTTCCATTTCGATTCGCCGACGCCGCGGCGAAGTACCCATTGAAATGACTCTGACTCAGTTCGCCTTGGGATAGATCAGATCAAATCCCTTCGACTTGTAGTCTTCCATCGCGCACAAAGTGATTTGCTTGTAGCCGCTCTTTTCAAGAATTGCCGCAGCCTTGGCGGCGCGTACTCCGCGAGCGCACGCGCTGACGATCGGAACGCCCGTGGGGATCTCCTTCACTCGCGCCTCCAACTGGCTTAGAGGAATATTGACGTAGCCCTTAATCGTGCCGCGCTCCTCCAGCTCTTTTGGTTCCCGCACATCCAAGAAGAAGAACTTTTCCTTCGAGTCAATCATCTGCTTTAATTCCTCAGGCGAGAGTTTCTTGGGAGCCGGGACCGCTGCAGTTTGAGCAAAAGCTGCAGGTTGAGCAGAGCTGAGTCCGATAGCAACGGCGAGGAGAAACAGAATAGTCTTCATTTCTTAAGTATACCCACGGTCAATATATCCCTAGGGATACGTTTATCGGAAAGATCTGAAGTAAAGGACTGCTCAAATGGAGACGATGGTGGGTAGAGGCGAATGAAGGGCGAACTCAATCAGAACGAGAATGTTGTCGGAGAGACGGCGAGAATCTTTTGGGCGGCGGCCGCTCCGAGAGATGCGGAATCCGCTGCATTGGCCCAATTGTTGCCAGGGTCTTCCGTGCACTGGGGAAATTTCAATGCACTACCGGCGGCCTCAGAAATAATCATTGTGGAACTGCCCCATGCCGGGAGGCCGGTTGAGGTATTGGAAACTGTCGCCAGAAAATCTCCAGGGGCCCGGTTGATCTGCTGGAATCCCATGGGATCGGTTTCAGAGGCCGTGGATTTGGTTAGGCAAGGGGCCTTTCATTACATGGCGCATCCCGAACAATTGCCATTGGAGGAGCTCGCCAATTGGATCCGAACGGCCTTAAATGATCTCTCCTCAGAGGAATCGGCCCGCAAAGTCACATCATCGACGGGGCGGGCCGGTTTATTGGTTCCTGCAAGAACGGAAGCCTGGCGGCAGCTTCTTGTAGGGGAAAGCATTGCCATGCAGCAGCTGGCAGCGAACGTACGCTTGCTCGCCCTACGCCGCAGCACGGTGTTGATCAATGGTGAAACCGGGACGGGGAAGGAAATGCTGGCTAGAGCCTTGCATACCGCAAGCCCTCGCGGATTACTTCCGATGGTTTCGGTGAATTGCACGGCGTTGCCCGATACCTTGCTTGAATCGGAATTGTTCGGCCACACAAAAGGGGCTTTTACCGGCGCCGTTACCAGCCGCATGGGTCGCTTTGAGCAGGCCCATAAGAGCAGCATTTTTCTCGATGAAATCGGCGATATGCCTCTTGAAACCCAGGCGAAATTATTGCGGGTGCTCCAGGAGAAAGAGATTCAGAAGTTAGGCAGCACGGAAGTTCTCAAAGTGGATGTGAGGATCATCGCCGCCACAAATGTGGACCTTGAGGCCAAAGTTGAAGAGGGCAAGTTCCGGGAGGACCTTTTCTATCGTTTGAATGTAGTGCCCATAAGAGTACCTCCACTGCGAGAACGCTTGGAAGATATTGCCCTCTTGGTTGACCACTTCCTCGAAAAAATTGCCAAGCAGGAAGAGATGAACCTCAAGTACGTCGCGCCGGGCACTATCACCCACTTGATGAGCCACCACTGGCCCGGGAACATTCGACAATTAGAGAATGCGGTGGACCGGGCCATAACCTTGAGCGGAGAACGGGACAGCCTCTACCCTGAAGATTTCCCGCTACCTGCAGGAGCCGCGAAAGACGCAGGGAGTGACCTCGAAACAGACGTTGAATTGCCGGCGAGTGGCGTCGACTTTGAGTCGATCGTCAACCGCTTGGAACGAACGCTGATCGACCAGGCGCTTCGGCGCGCCCATGGAAACAAGAAGCAGGCTGCCGATATCCTGGGCTTGAAGCGAACGACACTATCGGCAAAACTAAAAAGCCTGGAAGCCGCGGCATCCTAGCAAATTAACGATAGACCAGCTTCGGAGCGTGCTCTGGCTTCCTGGAAACGAAGAGGCGAAAGAAGAAATGCCCACCAGTCGTGAGGACCAGTGGGCACTGAATGGGTTCGTTTTCTGACCTATTGAATTGCTGCGATTGAGGAGCCCTGGCCGTAAACCAAGGTGCCGCCACCGCCATCCAAGGCCACAGCGAGCGAACGGAAACTACCCGTTGCGGTATCGCCTGGCACCTCGAAGTCCACCACATAGACGCCGATCATGCCTGGAGCGTAAGCCGAGGTGACCACTCTGACGCCGCCGTCATTTACGCCGACGATCATGCTGGCTGCAATGTTTTGGCCAGCAACTCCAGCCCGGTTCGTATCCGTGGCAGGGTTAACAGCGCCCAAACCGGTAGCAAACAGCCGCAGAATATCGCCGCGCCGCGCCGGGTTGGAAGGAGTCACGTAACTACCGTCGGGCCGCAATAGAACCGCGTACCGCCGCCCAGTAGTAGCATCCAACGTTTCAAAAATACCGGGTTGGATGCGCAGAACGGGAACGCCGCTGACTGCGGTAAGCCCGCCATTACGCACTGTAACCGTGGTTGTGCCGGGCGCAAGCGAGCAAGGAGCCTGTACAGCAATCTGTTCCTGCCCGTTGACGTTCGACACAGCGTAGATCGGAGCGCTGGTTGTATCAAACAGGACTTCGATACCCTGAAGAATGGTTGGAAGCGGACCGCCCACAATGAAATTCGCGAACACGGTTCCTTGCACTCTAGGCGCAAGGTTTGTGCCAAAAATATTAACTAGGCCGCACGGAACCACTCCAGGGGCGCCGCTCGCCGCGTTAACAATCTGATTGGCGGTGAAGACTGGCCCCGCCAGCCGAACCGTCAAATTAAACGAAGCAGACAAGCCAGCGAAGGAGGCCCTAACGCTAAGCGGGCCCGCCGAGGAGCCAGCTGTAACATTGATTGAGGCAATACCGTTCGCGTCGGTATTGGATGTAGCGGCGGAAACCGTACCTGCTCCGCTTACGATCGACCAATTGATGGCGGCGCCGGCAACTGCTGCATTGCGGTCGTCCAGAATCTTCACCGTAAGTGGTTGCGTAAAGGCAGTATTCACAATCGCCGTTTGCGCGTCGCCAGAAACAGCGGTAAGCTGTGTCACATTGACGTTGACGGTAAACGTGAACACTTGCGTAACGTTGCCCACTCTAACCCGAACCTGGTGAGCCCCGGGCGCCGTGCCTAACCTGCCAAGCGCCGAAACACGCCCATTTGAATCGGATACCGATACGATGTTCTGCAATGTGATCGACCCAGCGTCGACCACTTCAAAGGTAGCCGCTTGGCCAGCAAGCAGGTTGCCGAACGCGTCGTTAATCTCCGCAACAAACGCTAAGGGTAAAACGGCTCCCGGGTTTCCGTTCTGATTGTTGCCCTGTCGGACGTTGATACGGGCGGGCGGACCAGCCAGTACACGCAAGTTGATTCCCGCGCCGCCAAGGGTGATAGCGGATCCTACGCTAACAATAAGCCGGTCGACACCCAACTTGCCGCCAAGGATCAGGTCGCAAGTAGCGACGCCGGATGTATCCGACAAAACCGTGCCGCCCACGCAACTGGCCGTGGGGCCAAGCAAGGGATCGTTAAGAGAGGTGGCCGCTTTCAACCCAATACTGGGAATTGGCTGGCCAGCTTGCACGCCGCCCGACGAGAACACACGAACCTGAACCGCATTTTTTAGAATGGTTCCGGCTTGTCCCACTAATTCCACGCCATCCTGAGGGGCGATGCGTTGAACCGTAGGGATTGTGTTGGCTGTAACGGTAGTGACGATAAATTGTACCGTGGAGACTCCGGTCGCAGCTGAGATGACCGTTTGCGAGTAACTGAACCCGGGTACAACCAACGCCGCCAACATGCCTACTTTAGCAATGCCATTAGCGTCGGTGACTGCGGTGCATACATTGGCGGTGCAAGTTATGTTGCTGATAGCCTCTCCGCCGGATGTTGTGGGCTGCAATGTCCCCGATCCTTGAATGATCGTGAATGTGACCGTCTGACCCGCTAGCCCAACTCCAGCCGTATCGACCGCCTTTACAACCATGGCGTTCGGGATGAGGAAACTCTCGGGAACAAACTGCCCATTACCTTCAACAATGCTCAGCAATCCGTTACCGGTGCCGCCCCCTCCTCCGCCCGTTCCTGAACCGAGCGTGAGGCTGAAATCAGTTGTGACCGCTCCGCCCGCGGCGCTAGCCGTAACTTTGAACGTTGACGGTGTCGAAGGTGGCAGGATGGTTGTTTGAGCGAAACCCAAGCCATTGGTTTGCACGGAGGCGCCTTGGATGGTAACTCCCGAGTTGTCCGCAGTGAAGGTTATCGGAACATTCACCAAAGGGCGGCCATTGCTGTCAATGGCGCGCACGATTACAGGCAAGAACGTTCCCGCGCTTGTTATCGTTTGTGTCGAATTATAGCCTAGCAACCGGCTGGGTGTCCCTGTTGCCGCCTGCGTGGCAAAGGTGATTCCACCTGGAGCAGTGGTGCTTAAAGCCACCTGTCCCGTTCCGTTCGGAGGATTCGTGCTTAGGTCGATCCGGTAGAGGGAACTGGCTGTGGTAAGGAACATGTACTTTGGCGAGGGTAATTCATTTGTCACCGTGACAGCGCCAATGCTGTTGATCTGGCCAATATTTCCGAAACTTGCCACGGTGATATTGAATGGAGCCAGACTGATCTCATACAACTGCTGCGTATCCGCTGAATAGGCGTACACTCGTGAGTCTGACGCAGGGATAATGCTAGTTAGATTGGTGTTGAAGTTCGGAATCGTCGAGGAGAGGGTGTGTGCGACCAGATCAAACAGTAAAGCCGAAGAGCCGGTGATTGGTGTTTGATTGACGGCCACGGCATACTTCCCATCAGATGTGAAGGTGAGCTTTCCTGGGCGCGCGTTCAAGGGGATTTCCGTACGCACCAATAGTGTTCTTGGATCCACTTCAAATAAACGGTTTACAGTGGTGACATAGACCAAGCCATTGGGTCCGATAGCAACGCCTGTGCTGACGCCCGGGATGGTGAGGGACGTTCCAGTGACGGCATTGGTAGTTAAGTCGATCGCAGTAAGCCGGTTCGACGTTGAGCTCAAGACGAAAGCACGGCTTCCATCCAGACTGATGGCGACGTCATTAGGAGAACTGCCTGTGTCGTTGATGGTTGCAAGAACGGCGTCCGTCGTCGCATCGATAACATAAGTATTGTCAGCTTCGACCACCAGGCGGCGGCCATCGGGAGAGATAGCAAAGGCTTGGCCTTGCCCCAAGCTCAGCCGTTTCGTTACGGTGGTGAAGTTGGCCCCATCCAAGACAATGACGGTGTCAGTGCTTGATTTTGAAAGAACGTAGTACTTGTTCAGCGTGGGGTGGGCCACCACGGCAGTCGCTCCTATTGGGGCAGGAAAAGATTGGGTAATTACATTGGCGTCGGGTTGAACCACGCTAATCACCGGAGTAGTGGAAGAAGAGTTGGGAAGCAGAAATACACTGCCTGCCCAAACATTTCCCGTCAATATAGACGCAGCAAGAAGACAAGAGAACACTCTTGGATTTCGAGACATTGAATCCCTCAGATGTTTGGATTGTAGGCGCTGGAAGGCACCGGTTTGGTTGGACGTGGGACTAGACAACCAACAATGTACCACTAAAGAGTACTAGTATCAAAGATGTTTCAAGTAAAAGGTTGAAGGTTTTTACTAAATAGAAGACCGCTCCCTGACGGTCAGGGCTCGTGAGGTTACGTAAAATCATGAGCCGTAACCGGAGCGGTCTTCCGACAACGAGCATTCTTCCAAAAGAAAAGGGGGAGGCCGAAGCCTCCCCCTTTTCGGTTAAACAAACGACCAGGTTTAGTGGCCCAAGGTTTCGGACGAGAAGCCGGTACGTGAACCGATCGTTCCGTCCATTGTCAAAGCCAGGTACGCTTCCGAGATCTTCTGCGCGCCGACGTCGCTGATGAAGGCGAAGCCGTGAGCATATTGGAAGCCGCACTGAGCGATCAAATAGCCCTGGAAGCCCGGCGTGGCCGCGATTCCAAGGTTACCACCGCTGGACAACGTGAAGAGCAACTGGCTGCCCGCTGTCACAACTTGAGATGTCTGCGCTGCAGGTGCTGCGCCGCCACCGGTTGTTCCACCGTAGTAGTTGAGCTTGCAAGTTCCAGCTTGGGGAGCCGTTCCGAAAGGATCGCTCGAAGTGTTGCTGATGGCAACTCCCGAGTCAAAGCCGATCTGGTTCGACAGGAAGGGGAACAGGATGTTCGTCGTGCAGCTGTTGACTGCCAACAGGTTGCGTGACGTGGAGGTATCAGCGAAGCGCGGCAGCGGAGCTGTCGTCGAGGCGGTTGATACCGTGCTGATCGGAGCAAAGTTCAGATTGACAGTCGGGGTGCCGAGCCCAGGCAGGTTAGCCGAGGTGTTAGCCGCGTAGGCCAGTGCAACACCAACCTTCACAGTCTCGATAGCCAGAGGATCAGAATCCAAAATTTCCCATGTAGCTGAACCGCTGCCGTTGGACAACGAAACAGGAACTAGGGCCACGGTACCGGTGCCGTTGTTGGTGCCGATAGCTGCGTTGCTTGAAGTGATTGTGGCAGCCGAGAAGGAGCCTGCGCCGTTTGAGTCGGTGGTAACCGCGCGAACGATAGGTCCATTGGTTGCATTCAGTGCAGACGTGCTGTCAAGATAGCCGAGGGTCTGAATGATGTTATCATTCGTGTCCGTGGTAATCAAGCCGAAAGCGGTTACATAGAGTTGAACGCCAGCCGGAATGTTGTTGAAGCGAGCGATCAAACGTGTACCATGATCGGCCAAGCCAGCTGCGCCCAAGCCGTTAGTGTTGAAGGCCGGATTGTAGAAACCGGTTTCCGTATTGTAGATTGCGCCAGGTGCGTTTTGGGCAACCGGAGCAATCGGCAAGCCGCCGGACGGCTTGGAGACATTACGGCGCTTGAATGCGCTAGCAAAACCTTCCCGGAAGCGGAGAATTGTCGAGAGACCTTGTTGAAGGGCCCTGGTATTATCCGATGACAGGTTTGCATTGAAGCTGCTACATTGCAGAAGGACCAAGTCCTTGCGGGTGATTGCCGCAAGACCAGTGATACCAGGAGTAATGAAAGCGACTGTCTGCTGGGGTTGGTTGATCGGGATCGACGTTGTGCCGGTGGCAGAGATGAACATAACGATCTGCGTCGGAATCAAAGTCGAGGAAACACCCAACTGGTTAGCATTAGCGCGCACATTGGTGATGCGGATAATGCGCGTTGCATTGGTGCCTGGAGGATCGATCGGCACGCCGAGCCACACGATTGTGTTAGGGCCAGTCTGACGTCCTTGGAATACGTTGGTGACAGCGCCGCCTGCGTAGTTTACGCCAGTTCCGCCGACACCAGGGATTGCACAAGTTCCGGTGCTGCTGGTGCAGGGATTCTGCTGGCCAGTGGCGGTGCCGGGTTCGTCGATGATTAACAATGCTTCGGAAAGGGGGTCAGCAACCAGACGGCTGGTGATGTTGGTGTTCAAAAAGATCTGAACGTTTACTTGGTTAACGTTTGCGCCTGCAGCCGTGGGGGTGCCACCGCTGCACTGCAATACAACGTCACCAACGAGTTCTGCCAAGCCTTCAGCGCGGACCAGTGGCGGAACGCCACCGACCCCGCCATTAGCGGAGCAACTAAACACTGGAATTACTTGGGCATTTGCTACGGACGCCAACATGAAGGCGCCGACAGCCAATACCGGGAACAACTTACGAAAATCTGCCATTTCCTTCTCCTTGTGGAAAGTCTAAATTGAGTTGAGGGAAGTATGTTTTTTTAACCTTAAAAAAACTTGAGTAGACCTGCTATTTCACGTGCCAGCCTTAGCATTAGCACCCATATTCTTGATACGAGTACCAATTGGTTGAGGAAACCGGCTATGCATCGCGTGCAAGTTCTATTTTTCTCGTGTCGTGCCCGCAGGATCCAGGGACCCCACGTACTGCTAGATCTTATACAAACCCCGATAAGACGTAGTCGATTACCATTAAATCACTCGATTCTACAAATGTCAAGCGGTTTGTAACACGCCTAACTTCCGCAGCCCATGAATCCAACAGTATCAACAGCGCTCATCTACTGCTTGTGAACATCCTGCTTGTGAACATCCTCCCTGTCTCCAGGAAGGCTCCTTGGGTACCATAGACGGGTAGGTCTATGATCACCAACTAGTACTGTACCCCATTTCACCTTTGCGTTGCAAGTACCTTATTGCAGAGAAACATCCACCGGCGAACTGACCGCCCCGCCTTGCCGCAACGACAAGGGCAAATCCAACCCTGGGGGCATGGTGGCCGGCAGCGTTACATTCACTTGATATAAACCCACAAACCCTGGTGTAAGTCCCGCGAAAAAAGGATTTAACGCAGTTCCTCCAAGCACTACAGTAACGGGTCTGCTGGTAGTTCTAAGATTTCCTGATGGCACGACGGCTCCAAGTCCAGTCGCGTAGATCACGATAGCTTGTCCGCGCCTGGCTGGTGTCGACGAAGAGTTGATCGACCCGTCCTGATTGACGATCGCTCCTTGCCTTGCCCCAAGGCGGAAAATGGCGGGCGCGTTTTCCAGCAAAGTGATCTGGGACTCTCCTTGACCAAATGGAGATTTCACTTGCAACAGATGAGAGCCGGGCGTCAATTCCAGCGGAATTTGCACGTTCAGTTGAAAGGGTGTTGCAGCCAGCACTGGGGCATCGACGCCGCTTACCGTCGCCGTGGTTTTTCCGCCGTCCTTCGCTAGGCCAACGCCAAAAACCGAAACCAATCCACCGGGCGCAATTTCCGTGGTGAAACTTGCCGCCGAAACGACAGACTCCGCCTTGAAGCTGGCTTCAAGCGGGGCCGCTTCCCACTGCGTCGCCGGTCTGGCTACGCGGAACGAACCTGCCTTGTTTCCGCCGAATTCCGTCCGGAAGGTAGGCGTCCCTAAGTCCACCACAAAGCCTTGGTAATCGCCCGGCGCGCTTAGATCCAGCTGATACAAAGATTGGCTTCCTTCGCAATAATTAAAGCGAAGCGTTCCGGCTGAACTGGGGATATTAAAGGAATCGCCGCACGCCCCGGCCGGGGAGGCAATCGCCGTTGATGCCGATGAAATTACTAAGAACCCTGGAGCAACCGGGGTCTTTGGCGACATACGAAGAGCTCCCGATAAAGTCGCCTTCACCGCTACGCCGCCGACACTAAACCCGTTCAGATATTCATTCAGATTCGTGCGATTATAAGCGGCGTTTGGATCGAGAATCGTCACTCCCCCGTCTGAGGCAAGGCCTGTTGCAACAACCGAATGATAACCGCCCGAAGGCAACGCAAGCACAATCAACAGTGGATTTCCCTGCCCTAGTTGATCGCGGATGGCGTTCAGATTTGGCGCAACACCGGAGACTTCCAGATTACCCGCCACTAGGTTTGCCAGCCTCCACGGATTCGGAGCCGAAGTAGTTGCGTTCACTGGGATCAGTCCATCACACAAATCAGATCCAAAAGCGTCCACCGCGCAGAAGCCTTTCAAATAATTCTCGACTAGCGAGGCGGTGAAAGCGCCATTGACCGTTGTCAGTTCGCCCCGGTCTTGATAAAACTTCAACAGCATGGCGGCGCTGGCGTAAATCGGATCTCCCGTGGTGGATTGTTTCGTTAGGCCAGTGATTGCCGAAGGAATCGATCGCGCACTGAAAGTAACAATCTGTCCTAACGCTTGCGCGGTGGCAAGCACTGTTCCTTCGCTTGAGGGCAAGCGCAGGAAGGCCCAGGCCGATCCCGTTGCATCGGTGTTGACCGTAGCCGGTGAAATGGTGGCGCCTGGAGAGGATTTAAAGGAGACGGCAACCCCAGAAAGAGGATTGCCGGAATCGTCCCTTAGAACAACGCGGAGAGGCAGCGGGAGCACCGAGCCGGGCAAACTCGTTTGCGCGTCACCCGATGCTTTGCTCAAGATCAGCTTCGCGTCAGCGGCGGCTTTGACGTTATATAGACCGTCGGCCACCGAGGTTGCAAGGGCCGCGTCGACCACGTGGAGCCGAACGGTGGAGCTGGTTGCATTCGAAGGGACAAACGCTTCCCAGGTGTAACCTCCCGTATCGGTGCGCACCAGGAAATCGGGTTGGCCGGTAACAGTAACTCGAAGAGTGGCCCCGGCAGCGAACCCTCCCGCCGAAAGACGCACGCGGGTACCGGCCACAACCGTCGCGGGAGTCGCCTGCACATTAGGCTTGCGAGCACCCTCAAACGCTTTGGCCACTTGGTCGCCGGGCG
Source organism: Acidobacteriota bacterium (assembly GCA_025350695.1). Classification (GTDB taxonomy): domain Bacteria; phylum Acidobacteriota; class Terriglobia; order Bryobacterales; family Bryobacteraceae; genus JANXSF01. Next base: position 4,027 of record JANXXI010000127.1, on the reverse strand, counting down.
AATACTGCATGTAACCGCCCTCGAAATCCTGGCGGCGAATCCCCGATACGGTGAGTTCATCGGCAACCGGAGCCCCAAATTTTCCCGCAGCGCCTCCCTGCGTTTCAAAGAGAGCGTGGATCAATCCGGTAGTGAAGACAACGCGCCCGGAACCTGCTCCGTTCTGAGACAGATACAAGGATCCGTTTTTGAAAACCTGACGAACTCCCGAAGTAGCGGCGAAGGTGAAATAGGAAACAGCCTCCGCCAAAGGCGGCCCAGCGGCGCCAGTTTCATAGCCAAGATTGGCCCATTTCGACAATATCGACCCGCTGACCAACCGCACAGGCGAACCAGCTAGCGCCCCGCCTTCGAATAATTGACGACCGGTGGCTGTAGCGTCGGAGCTTGGATACCCCATAGAACCGGCCGTGCTCCCAAGACTCTCCCAGGCAGCCAATACAGGGCCGGAAACCACATAAGCTTGCGCCGAACGATCGGGTAGCGCCAAAACCAATCGAGCCCCGGTATCTGCTGTTGTGAATTCCTGCAAATAACCAAGGCCCGATCGGCGCACGGGAGCGGCGGTGGGTAATTTCAAATTCAGTTTATTGCGCGAAACACTGTCCACAAAGTTTTGCGACACAGTCGTCGAGGGAGCCCCTTCCCCAACCTGGCAACAAGGAGCACTGACAAAAACGGTGATCTGCTGGCTTAAGGCTCCTTCGCTGGTGGCATTGATTTGCGCGACTCCTCCACCGACAGCTTTCAAGGTGGCGGTGTAACCGTCGGTTAGAATTGTAACCACGCGTCCATTAGTCGTGGTCCAGTTGAGGACACGATCCGTGATCAGGTCTCCATTCGAGGCTTTAATTGTGGCTGTCAATTTATAGGTATCGTTGAGGTTCATCCGCACCGAAGAAGTAGTTGGTGTAAGGGTGATCGCCGACACAGGCAGACGCAAAGTAACCGCGTTGTTTGTGTCGATTTCGATCCAGCCTTTTTCAAAATTCTGCCGCCTGTTTCCATTGGTCTGAGTCAGGACGTCGCTCACAGGCATGCCCAGGGTTCCAGTGACACCGCCATTCTGCGAGTATGTGCTATAAACAGGCTGCCGAACGGTTAGAAACTTACCTGTATATTGGCCTGCGGTGACGTTGAACATTACGCCATTGTCAAAATACTGTGCCGTGGAGACGCTGCCGCCGGTTGAGGTAGTGGCGGTCTCCGCCGAAACGGCCGGGCCAAAAACGGAGATACCACTTTGGCTCAGCCAATAACTGAAGAATGGGTCCCTCAACGTGAAGTTCTGGCCAGTAGTTAGGGCTGACGTGAACGCGAAAAGCCCATATTTCTTGTCGAAAGTTTGAAAGGTGCAGCTTCCTTGCGCCGAAGCACAAGTTGCCGTATCCATAGTGGGGTAGCCAGCCGTGGTAACGCCTACACTTGTGAAATAGGCGTACAACGCGGCCTGCATCTGGAAAGTGTCGATAGCGCCATCGGCAATTGCCGTGTTCAGGTTGGCCTTCACGATCGCCAGTTTCGCACCTGACTTAGCAGCGTCGTTGAATTCCTGAACATAGCCGGTGGTTCCAAGCTTTTTCACGTCACCGATAGGCGGAAGCGAAACCATTCCCGAAAAGAAGCCCCGCGAATAGGCATTCACGAAACGTTGGCGGATCGCCTCGTTCGGCGCGCCTGAGCCAATATCGACCGTTTGGCCGTAGACGGCAAACAGCGCAAATCCAAAGGTTAGAGTAAAGCGGGTAGTCGTCATCGAGAAAGGGAGCACAGCTCCAAGAGATTTTAACCCGCTTTGGACCTTGAAGTCTCGCCAAGGCGGCCGCGCCTTTCTTGCAACTACCTCCATTGCATGATTTTTCGCAATTTGCGAAACTCTAGGAAGTGAACATCATCAGCCGCCGGACTCTTTTTGAAGCTGGTGAAATCCATACGGAGGCACGGCGATTCGTGGCGGATTTTTATAGAGTGGCTCATAGTATGGAGTGGCGTAGTTTGAGGGACGTAAGGATGCAATATCCGTCAGCCGATTTGGTGGGGAAGGTTTTAATTCTTGATGTCTTGGGGAATCGCTTTCGCCTGCTATTCCGCACCAATTTCCGCTACCAGGCGCTATTCTTCAAAGGGCTGTTCACGCATGCTGAATATGACCGTCTGAAACTGGAGACCTTATGCCCACGCTAGATACAATCAAGTACGCCTCTTTGCTTACTGGGTACGGCTACTCGCCAAAGGTTATTGAGGGTGAAGCCGACTACGAACAGGCCAAGGCCGCATTGGAAGGATTGCTTTTTCCGGAGCGAAAACTTTCACCCGAGGAAGATTGCATGGCTAAGCTGTTACTCCACCTGATTGGTCTCCATGAAAGCAGAACCGTGGTTCCGCCGGAATCGAGACCCGCCGATGTGTTGCGGCATTTGATGGAGCAGCGGCAACTAAGGCAGGCCGATTTGATTCCGGTTTTTGGCGCGGTTTCCATCGTGTCGGAAGTGCTAAGAGGCAAGCGGCAATTTAATGTCCGGCACGCGCGGAAGGCCGCGGACTTCTTTCGGGTTCCGGCTGATTTGTTCGTCTAGAAACACTCAACAAATCGAAGGTTGGAGCCATCCGCGCCACTCTACTCTTTCACTATTTTGTTCAGCTTTTTCAACCGCGATTTCAGTTCTTCGCTAGCCTCGGAAATCTCGTTGGTGTCGTAAATCACGCGGGCAGTCATAAAAACGATCAACTCCGTGCGCTCCTTAGTATAGGATCGAGCGCCGAACGCGGCTCCGATAATCGGCAATCTATGCAGCCCGGGAACGCCGCTTGTGGAAAACGTGTTCGATTCGTTAATGATGCCGCCGATAGCGATCGTGTCGCCGTCCTGAACCGTCACCTGCGTCTGCACCGAGCGCTTGGAAAAGGATGGCGATTGAATGCCGCCAGCCGCAGCCGCCACTGGCGAACTAACTTCCTGGTTGATCACCAGCGTAACAATACCGCTGGGGTTAACCCGCGCCGTAATGCCAAGCGTGACACCTGAATTTCGATTGCTGATCTGGTTGGCGAACAACGAACTTCCGCCGCTTTGCACTCCGGTTACAGCCTGTGCCGTCAAGGTGGGAACTTCTGTGCCGACATTAATACTTGCACCAATCGAATCGGTGGCAATTATGCTCGGCGCGGAAATCACCTTAGTCTTTGATTCGTTCTCAGCGGCGGTGACGAAGGCCAGCAGTTCCCTGCTTTGTGAAACCAATGCGCCCGCCGTCAGGTTCACGCCAGCTGCGGTGAAACTACCCAATAATGACTTGGAAGGAATTGTTGCTCCCCCAGATTGCCCACGTTTTTGCAGGAACGCCGAAACACCACTGGCTAGGGCGCCGGTCAATGTTACTTCATAAATTTTCGCTTCAATCAGGACCTGGCGCGGAGGAACATCCAGTTCCCGCAGCAGTTTGCTAATGCCCTCATATTCCTGAGCCGTGGCTTGAATCAGCAGGCTGTTGTCCATCTGATTGGGCACGATGCGCGGAATCCGCATGCCACCGGGCATCATCCCGAGACCGGCGCCAAGATAAGTTCCGGTGGCATCCGGTGCGCCCACGTTCGCGCCTGCTCCACCGGGCACGCCGCCAATTACGCCACCTGGTTGACCGCCCTGGTAACCACCAATGCCATTAATACCTGCTCCGCCGTAACCGCCAGCGCCGCCGTATTGACCTCCTCCGAACTGACCTCCACCGTACTGACCTCCGCCGAACTGCCCACCGCCATACTGACCACCATACTGCCCACCGCCGTACTGACCGCCTCCACCACCGTACATGCCACCACCGCCGCCATATCCACCACCGCCGTAGAGGCTCATGATTGCGCCAGCAAGCATCGGAGCAAATCCATACTTTACACGGTACACATAGTTATCCACCGATCCAGCGGTAACCTTCACCGCAATATCCAACTTATCCACCCACTTGGCGACTTCCTGAAACGCCGTGGGATTCGGCGCGACCGCAATCAGAGTGTTGATCCGGTCAACAGC
>JANXXI010000109.1 GCA_025350695.1 Acidobacteriota bacterium | reverse complement strand
ATGGTGCTGCTGTGGGCTGACCATCCCGCATCCGCCACAACCATCGCTGCCAGAAAACTTAAAGACACTATGTGGCCGAATCAAGAAACGGTGCGCATTCGCTGTACAACTTGGCGCGGAACGTCGTCCAAACGTTTACCGGATGCAGCATGTATTTCATGTAGTTCCAGCGTTAAACCAACCACGATCGACACCGGCGATACCCGCGCGGACGGCACTTCGCAGTTCGGCAGAATCCAATAGATGAGGAAGAACATGGCGATGGAGATGGGGATGGCCGCCATCTTACAAACGATAGCTGTGGCAGAGGCCGGCAAAGAGAAGGCATAAACTTGGACCTCACCTCCAGGAGGTAATTTGATTGGCGTTCTCAGCTACCTGCGGAAGTGGGTGAACGTCCTTTGCCAGTAGCCGGCGTCTGTTTGTCAGAGCAGGGCGTTTGCCATGCCGAGAAGCGCGGCGCCCAACATAATTAGCAGTGGGTCAATTTTGAAACGAATCAGCAGGAACAGGCTAACCGCTGTAATACCTATGGTGAATACAGAGTTGAGGGCATCGCGCGCCAGTGAAATGGAGGTGGCTAGGATCAACCCCGCGGCTGCCAGCGTGATGGCCTTTACGATGCGCTCCACCACGGGGTGATCGGTTGCCGCGCCCAGTAGGCGCAGGAGACCGATGATGAGAAACGCTGGAGTGACTATGGCGCACCAGCCGGCGCAGGCGCCCTTGATGCCGCCGACCATGTAACCGACGCTGACCAGATACAGGCCGTTTGCACCGGGGCTGATACGGCCGGCGGCCACGGCGGTGTTAAGTTGACGGTCGGTGAGCAGGTGGCGCTCCACGACAAAATCGTGCCGGACCACGGGTAGCGAGGTAAGGCCGCTGAACGATGTCACGGTGGCTTTAAGCAGCAGCAGGTAGATGACGAAGGCGCTCATAGTGGGATGAAGGCTCCGTAAAGGGCGGCTATGGCGAGGATAGCGACAGGAGGGAGGATGCCGAAGTAAGTGGCGGCGGCGCTGATTGTAACTAGGACGATGACTTGGATGCGGCGGCTGGGCTTCCAGGAAGGTTGGACCAGATTCCAGACGGTGGACGCGATAAGGGCGATTGCCACTGCGACCAATGCTTGGATGACGGCCTTTAGGAATGGATGTTGCACGTCACCAGTGGCCAAGCGTGTAGCGGCAAGGACGATGAAGGAACTGGGGATGCTGGAGGAGATGACGGCGATCAGGGCCCCTGGCCAGCCTCGCATCAAATAGCCGGCGGCGGCGCTGAACGCCAACACGTTTGTGCCGGGAGTAATACGGGCAAGTGCGAAGGACGCGCCATATTGTTGGGATGTTATTGCGCCGCGCTTTTCCACCAATTCCCGATGGAGCAAGGCCATTGTAGGGTCGCCGCCGCCGAACGTGAGATTGCCGGCGCGGAGGAATATTTTCGTAAGTTCGGCAAGTGTGATGACGGCCATCTCGTTGGTCTACTATCATCGTAACGTGGAGATACGTGGCAAGTGGGTTTTGATCGGCGCGGCAATAATACTTGGCAGTATTGGAATTGGCGCGCTTAGTTCGTTGTATTCGGCGAAGAAGGCGCCACCGGCTGATTTGAAGGCGCCTGCGCCAATTGTGGTGGATCAATTTCCTTCCGGTGCTGAGATCAGCTTGCAGGGAAAGGTTGAGGCGCAGCAGGTGGTTAGTGTTGGCGCGAAAGTCAACGGTGTGTTGAGCGAGCTTTACTTCGAGCCTGGGCAGGAAGTTTACGAAGGACAGTTGATTGGCAAGGTTCGCAACCGGAAGCTTGAATCGGAGAGGGATCGGGCGCGCGAAGATCTGGAAGCGATTCAGACGCGATTGAGCAATGCGGAGAGCAGCATGTTGACGGCGCGCCTGGAAGCTTCGCGGTCGCGGGCGGAGGCTTCCCGGTTGAATGACGAGCTTGGGCGGCTGCAGAAACTGTACGATCGCCAGGTAACGCTAAACAATCAAGGCGCGACGGCTCGCAACAAATTCGAGCAGGCTAAGCGCGAGTATGAAGAGGCCAAGGCGAATGCTGGGGCGACGGCCGGCAAGGCGGATGTGGCGGAGCAGCAGGTGGCGAAGTTGACCAAGGAGATCGACTCCTCGAAGAGGAATCTGGAAGAGAAGAGCACGGCGTTTGAAGAGGCGGAGGCTGATTTGAAGGCTGCGGACATTACTTCACCCGTGGACGGCATTTTCCTGAGTTCGAGCGTGGATGCCGGCGATGAGGTTACGCGAAATATGGAGGATCTGTTCCAGATCGCGGTGGATCTTTCCCGGATGCAAGTTACGGTTGAGCCGAGGCCACCGCAACTGGCGAAACTGAAGAAGGGTATGGCGGCGCAGGTATTTATGGCCGAGTCTGGCGGCGAAGCGTTACCGGGAGAGATTTCAGGGATTGAAGAGAACCAGGTGACCGTGGTGTTTCAAAGTCCGACGGCGGCGATCAAGCCGGGGCTTACGGCGCAGGTTCGCATCAAGTTACCATAGTCGTGATGGATTCCCTAAAAGCTAGCTTACTTGATCTAATTACCCAAACCTCAGTCAACTTGCCGCCCGATGTGCGCAAAGCCATGGGAGTGGCGATTGAAACGGAAACGCCGGGAACGCAAAGTTCGCAGGCGCTTAACATCATTGCCTCCAATATCGACATGGCCCATGAGGATTTAGGACCGATCTGCCAAGATACGGGGATGCCGACGTTCGAGGTGCATACGCCTGTCGGCGTGAATCAGATTGTGATCAAGAAGGCGATTAAGGAAGCAGTGGCAGAGGCGACCAAGCTTGGCAAACTGCGGCCGAATTCGGTGGATTCGATTACGGGCGAAAACAGCGGGAATAATTTGGGAGTGGAAACTCCGGTGATCCACTTTGAGCAATGGGAGCACGATGAGATTGAAGTGAAGTTGATCCTGAAGGGCGGCGGCTGCGAGAACAAGAACATCCAATATTCGCTGCCATGTGAGCTGGAGCATCAAGGCAAGGCGGGGCGTGATCTTGAGGGCGTGAAGAAGTGCTTGCTGCATGCGGTGTGGCAGGCGCAGGGGCAAGGTTGTGCGCCGGGCGCGTTGGGGGTTTGCATTGGGTCCGACCGCGGCCATGGATACGTTCTGGCGAAGGGGCAATTGTTCCGCACGCTGGACGATGTGAATCCTAACCCATTGCTGGCAAAGCTAGAATCCGAAGTGATGGAAGAGGCGAATAAGCTTGGCGTGGGTGCGATGGGGTTTGGCGGAAAGGCTTCGTTGATTGGCTGTAAGGTGATGGCGGCGAACCGGCTTCCGGCGAGTTTCTTTGTGAGCGTGGCGTATGATTGCTGGGCGTTCCGGCGGTTGGGAGTGCGGCTGGATGCTTCGAGCGGCAAGATCACCGATTGGTTGTATCGCGATCCCACCGAGCCTGTGGTGAAGATGGCGAAGACCGAAGGGTTTCCGTTGACCGGTCGCGAGATTGTGCTGAATCCGCCGTTGACTGAGGCGCAGATGCGGTCGCTAAAGGTGGGGGACATCGTGCGGATCACCGGCGATTTGTATACGGGTCGTGATGCGGTGCATGCACACCTGATGAAGAATCCTCCGCCGGTGGATTTGCACGGACAAATTTTGTATCATTGCGGACCGGTGATGTTGAAGAAGGCCGATGGCGAGTGGGAAGTGAAGGCGGCGGGGCCGACGACCAGTATTCGTGAGGAACCGTATCAGGCGGATGTGCTACGCAAGTATGGGGTGAAGGCGGTGATCGGCAAAGGCGGCATGGGCGCGAAAACGCTGGCGGCGTTGAAGGAGTGCGGGGCGGTTTATTTGAACGGCATTGGTGGAGCGGCTCAGTTTTATGCACGGACGTTGGATAAGGTGTATGGCGTGCATTGGATGGAGTTCGGTGTGCCCGAAGCGATGTGGCACTTGCATGCGACCGACTTTGTGGCGATCGTGACGATGGATGCGCACGGTAACAGCTTGCATGAGGTGGTGGAGCAGGCTACGGGTAAGGCGCTCGAGGGTTTGCGGGTGGGGTAGGTGGTCGCACAGATTTATTTTGCTCCGATATTTTTCGGCATCATCCAATCCAGAATCTGCGGTTGTCAACGCGGACCTAAAGCGCTACTATACTCACCAAGATGAAACTTCCGGTCTTACTCTGCCTCTTCCCGTTACTGGCCAGCTCTCTAACGCACTGGGTCGCTACCTGGTCCGCAAGCCCCGCTCCGCCCATGGCCACCGAGGCCGAGATGCGCACCGCTAAGCTGCTTTTCGAAAACCAAACCCTTCGCATGTTTGCCCACACGAGCATCGGCGGTGGGATGGTGCGCGTCCGCCTTTCAAACGTCTTTGGCAAAGCGTTCCTGAAAATTGATGAGGCCCATGTGGCCCTGCGTGACAAAAGCCCGAACATTGTTCAGAGCACCGATAGCGTTTTGACCTTCTCTGGGCGCAAGACCATTTCCATTCCGCCGAACGCCGTGGTGATCAGCGATCCTGTCCCCATGAAAGTTCCGGTCGATGGCGACCTTGCGGTCAGCATCTTCCTTGAAAAGCACACCGCAGCGGCGGGAATCCACTACGCGGCCAACGCCACCAGCTTCATTGGCGAAGGTAACCAAACTGCGGCGGCCTCTTTCGTGCAATCCACAACTGTTGCCTCGTGGGCGTTCCTTGCCGGCATTGACGTCGTCGCACCGGCTCTAGCCGCTGCCATCGTCGCGTTCGGCGATTCCATAACTGACGGCTCTCGCTCCACGACGGACGCCAATCGCCGCTGGCCCAACATTCTGGCTCAGCGCCTGCAGAAGGCCGGTATCACCAACCTTGCCGTGATCGATTCCGGCATCGGCGGTAATCGTGTACTGCATGACCCTGCCACACCGGCCAATATGAGGTTCGGCGTCAACGCACTGGCTCGTTTCGACCGTGACGTGCTGGCGCAGCCCGGCGCAAAGTACGTGATCATTCTCGAAGGCATCAACGATATCGGCCACCCGGGCAGTCAGTCGGCCCCACCTTCGGAATCGGTGACCGCCGAGGATGTGATTGCCGGCTTGACGCAGTTGGCCGAGCGCTCGCACGAGATGGGTTTGAAAGTGATCGGGGCCACGCTGACGCCTTTCGCGGGCTGCCCATTTCCTGGTTACTATACGGCGGAAAAAGATGCTATCCGCGCCGCCGTCAACCAATGGGTGCGAACAACGAACGTCTATGATGGGTTCGTTGATTTCGACAAAGCCACTCGCGACGCCGCGCATCCCGATCAAATGCTGGCGGCTTATGACGGAGGCGATCACTTGCACCCGGGGGACGCGGGTTACAAGGCAATGGCTGAGGCGATCAACTTGAAGCTGTTTCGTCCCACGAAAAAATCAATTAGGAAGTGACTTGCCGGTGATTTCACGGATGCGGATATTGCGAAACATCACGATGGAAAACTGATCATGCAACTGCAAGCCGATGGGACCCGTTTTTGAACGCATCGGATCGCCGGCATGCTCGGCCACAACCTTGCCATTCAACTTAATCGTGATTTTGTCCTTACGCGATAGGATCTCCATGGCGTTCCACTCATCTTCGCGTTGGGCGTCCTTGGGAGCATCCATGAAGCCGTAAATGCTGCCTGAAGGATGCGGGTCCGGGTAGCGGTTGTTGATCTGAATTTCGTAACCCACCTTCGATGGAGTCTTCTTGTAATCGGGCGGCGTGGTGATGGCGTCCTTGGCGCGGCTCACATCACGAATGGAGACGCCGCTGTTGCCGTGGGTCTTCGTGAAGTATTCCAGAGAAAGGTCGAACTCGGCGAAATCGTTCCGCTTGGTATAGAGCCAGGATTGCGTGTTGATCCAGCCATCGAAATCCTTCTTGGTGGCAAGCGTTCCGCCCGGGGCCAGTATCTTTCGCAAATCGCCGGTCATTTGGCCAAGCAGCGTACCGTCGCGCATCACCGTCCATTGGCCTGCGCCGAGGATCTCCCAGCCATCAAGGTTCTTGCCGTTGAAGAGAGGTTTGTAGTCAGCCGCCGGAAGCAAGGATGCAGCGAACAGGAAAAGAGCGAATCGCATGCAGACTAGTATGGCTCAGATTCTCACCGCATCAAAACAGCAGTTTGATCGCGATCGTTCCCTGACGCTGCCCGTGCCCTTTTTCCGCGGTAACTGTTCCAAAGGCCGCGCTTGTCACGGTTGTGTTCGGATTGGCGAACTGCGCGTGATTGGCGGTGTTGTAGGTCTCCATGCGGAATTGCGCACGCCAACGCTCGTTGATACGGAACGTCTTGAACAATGACATGTCCAGGTTGTTAGTGCCATCCCCTCGAATGCCTGTGAAGCGGGATGAGGCCGTCCGTATGTTGTTGGCTAGTTGCAGCGCCGTGTTCTTTTCAAACCCGGCATCGGTGTTGAACCAGCGCGAAACATTACGTTCGGAAACAGGCAACACGATGTCGTGCAAGTTGCCGCGAAAAATCATGTTGCCGAACCCAAGCGCCTGCCCGCTCTGCCCTTCGTACCAACCTTGCACTTGCCATCCGCCTAGAAAGGCGTCGGCGCCCCGGTTGATGTTGGTCAACCACCGTTTGCCCTTTCCAAACGGGAATTCATAAATGCCGCCGATCACCACGCGATGCGGATAGTCCTGGTCGGAAATCACTTTCTCCGGTCGGAGGTCCGATCCATTCAGGAAAGAAGTAGCTTCCATGAACTTTGACCAGGTGTAGGCGAACTGGAAACTAAAGCCCTTCGAAAAGCGCCGATCCAGGCGCACTTGCAAGGAGTGGTAGTGTGAGTAGCCGTCGGGAATGTTGGCGGTAATACCCGTGAATTGCGGATACGGCCGTAACAGTTGCGAAACGGCAATGCGCTGCGTCCCGAGCGTAGTGCCAAAAAATTCCGGCAACGATCCGAATGGATTCGTAACCTGCGCGCCAAGAAAAGTAATCACGGGGCCGTCGCGCTCTGGCTTAGTGGAAAGATACTGCCGTGGAGTCGGATCGAACTGCCGACTGGCTTGTAGATGCGTTCCACGATTGCCCACGTAGGTCGCCTCCAGCACTGTGCGCGAGCCCAACATACGCTGAAGGGAAAATGTCCAACGTTGCATGTAGGGGTTGATTGGATTCCCCAGGAAGAAGCTTGGAGCTTTACCAATCTGAGTCAGCAGTCCTTGCGACGAGCCCGTGGGAGACTCAATGCCATCCGGAAAAGGATTGGCAAGTGTGGCGCGGAAGTGAAGCCCATTGTCGAGGCTCGGAACCAGCGTTGTTACCTGATTGAAGCCACCTTGATTTACATCCTGCCGGTCGATACCCATCAACCCGTGAAAGATCCCATATCCTGTGCGCACCACCATTCCTTTGGATACAGTCCAAGCCAACCCAATGCGGGGTGCAAAATTATTCTTGTCAGCGGTCCATAATCCGTGAGGCTGTCCATTCACTCCAGGAAACGTAAGCCCACCGAACACCTTGAACTGATCCACCGGCAAAGCCGCTGAAGGCGCCGCGGCGTACTGGGCGCGAGCAGCGGCATCCATTGGGTTGACTGTCTTGAAATCAAACCCCCGGACCGACCTATCGTAGCGCTCCGTTGTGGGACCTTCCATTTCCCAACGCATTCCAACGTTCACCGTCAACCGCCGCGTGACGCGCCAGTCGTCCTGCAGAAAAAGGCCGTAGAATGTGGACTGCTCAGCCCGGGAAGCGTTGACGTTGATCTGTCCGCCACTAGGTAAGCCATAGAGGAACTCGGCCAAACCTTGTCCAATGGCGGATGCCGCCGAGTTTTGATTTGGCCCCTTCGACCAGGTCGGGTTGAAATCAAGATTTGGCGCCACGTTACCGAAGTTGTAACCGTTCTCGCGCTCCAGTCGGAACTCGCCGCCGAAGCGCAGGCTGTGGCTGCCCGCCAAGTGAGTCATTGTACCCGTGAACGTCTGATAGTTGGTTGCGGAGCGGCTTCCCCCCGTCGCACCCAAACCGGTATAGCCGCCTATAGTAATCTGCGGGAAGGCAAGGCCCTCAACGTCATTCTTCGACCGGGTATCCTTCATCAAACTTGCGGGAAGTCCAAGCGTCGTGAAATCGAATCCTTGGCTGAAATGCGTGGTCCACGGAGCCTGGTAAGTAATGCCATACCGCAAGTTCAGCAGTAGCCGGGGATTCAGCACCAGCACATCGTCAAACACACCACCCCACACGCGGCGACCGTTAAAATCTCCGGCGGCAATCGATGGCAGAGTCTGAATTGTCTGTTGGTAGTAATTCTGATTCATGCGAAAGTAGACGCGATGGTTTTCGCTGAAGTTGTGATCCACGCGCGATAGATAGGAAGTGTAGTCCTTATCTTCGTCGTTGACGCGAAAATAATTGTTGTGCGCATCCGCCGTGCCGGGCGTGTTCTGCTTGGGGTAGTAAGCGAGAATATTCCTGGCAATGGGGCTAATCTGGCTTGCTGGGATTATGTTCTTCGCTAGTGGCAGCCGGGTGAACAGGCCGTTGCTGGCGTCCTTGATAGTGTAGGGATCGTAAATCTGATAGTTCGCCCGGATCGCAAGCAAGCTGGAAAAATCCCCCTCACGCTGTGGATCCGTCGGCACCGTGCCGGTGAAGGTGGGCGTTCGACGCACGTACATTGCTTCGTATCCAAACGAGAAAAACGATTTGTTCCGCCCATCGTAGATCTTTGGAATGAATATCGGGCCGGTCAAGGTTGTACCCCAACGCTGATGCAACCAGCCGTCGTTAGTGGATTGAGCAATCTTTTCCGGAGTGATAGGACCAGTCAGCGGGTTGTAGAGAAAGTTGTTCACAAACCAAGGAACGGACCGAATAAAAGAATCGAAAAAATAAGTTGTGCCGTGCAGTTGGTTCGTTCCGGAACGAACGCTGACGTTGACGATTGCTCCGGTGCCATGACCGAGGCTGGCATCAAAGGCCAGCGTTTGAATCTTGAACTCCTGTACCAAGTCCTGTGGTGGCGAAGCAGAAGCCCCGCTGCCGCTCATGTTCGATGCCCCGTCCATCGAAACTTCGCTCGAACCGCTGCGAGTCCCATTCACCACAATCGTGCTGGATGCATGCCCCTGGTCAAAGGGATTGCCCGGCGAATGTCCGCCTGTCGCCGTAACGCCTGCCGCCAACCGGGCCAAATAAAATGGACTGCCACCGGCAACAGGAAGATCCGTAATTTGTTTGTCGTCGATAGAAAGGCCGATGGAAGCGGAGTTGGTGTCGAGCGAAGTGGGTTCCGCGCTTACTGTTACGCTCTGCGCCAGGTCCCCAACTTCCAAGACAACGTCGGCCGTAATGCGGTCATTGACAGTAACGTCAATTCCCGTGCGTACCGACTTCTTGAAACCCGGGGCCTCAACCGTCAATCGGTAAGCTCCGGGAATCAGAAAAGGAATCTCGAAATTTCCATTGTGATTGGTAGTAGTGCCGCCACCCGTGTTGGTTTCCTGATTCAACGCGTGCAGCTTTGCGTTGGCAACCGATGCGCCACTGGAATCGGAAATACGACCGGTTAGCGTGCCACGCGATTCTTGTGACAAAGCGGAACAAACGAAAAAAATTGTGAAGACAAATAGCCCTGAGCGCATTTCTACCCTGCGGCAATACTATCGTTTGTCAGTTAAAGAAGCAATGCCGAACTAACTTAATGATGTGCTATTGGGACCAATCGACCTTTTCGTAGAGCTTGTTCAGGGGAATCTCGACACCAACGCTTTCGAGTTTAACCGAAGACTCAAAGCCGCGGTACTCGGTCCTGATCCAAGGGCCTGAATCCGTGCGACCGCTAAAGGCTCGTTTTGCGAAATCAGCAGGTACTCTTTGAGGCTCGGCGATTGCTGATACGCCCTGAATTTTTCGTTTCTATCTAGTTTTCTGTTGACGCGGAAACCACTTCGATTTCGATAAGGATGGGTTTGTGACGATATTCTTTCGGCGATCTAGAAAGTCAGGCCTGCCACAAATCACCATCGTATTGGGAAATGTCGACATGTTGGCGGATGGTACGTGCACCAGCATTGCCTCGCTAAGAACTTCACAATCGCGACACTCGCGGGCTGTGCCGAAAATTGGATAGCCCTTCGTGTTCGAGAAACTCTTCGTGCGTGAATTGGGGAACTGTTTGTGCTGACATTTCCCTTCTGCGCTAAGCCTTCTTACCGGCCGCCATTTTCTCGAACTCGCTGAAGTACACACGCCGGCCCTCGTCCATCGCCAGATTCGACAACATCACCGCACTGGAATCAGCCAATCCTACTTCGATATCAGCCTTCGGCTTGGCGCCTGTGCGACAGCTGTCAAAGAACGCTTCAAACTGCGTATCCACCGGATTCTTGTCTTCTTCGGGAACCATTACGCCCTTGCTATAGAGCCAGCGACGGGCGAACTTCATTTCCTTCGATAGGAACGAATCCTTCTCCGTCACTTCATCCTTGCCGAGCAGCACTGGCATGGCCTTTGAGCCTTTGCCGGTGGATGCAAGCGACGCCGTCGCCACCGCTGGTTTGCCACCGGCAGGAACCGCTTTCGCTGGTTCGCGGAACCACAGGCCAAGCGCCGGCTCATCGTCGGTACCCACCGTGATGTGTAGCGTTCCTTCGGTACCCATGATAATTTCGCCGAACTCGGTGCGGCTGGCGTTGAACATCGGCGAATGAGAATTTGTGCAGATGGAACTGTACATCAGCCGCTGGCCCTTCGGGTAGCGGAAGATCAATTGGATGTTGTCGTAGTTGTCACGGCCATCCTTGAAATAGTCGATGCCGCCGAGGCCCATCACCATCTCCGGATGTGATCCGAACATCCAGTCGGCAACGTCAATTTGATGCGAGGCGAGTTCGGCCGTCAATCCACCGGACAGCTTTTTCAGCAAGCGCCAGTTGGCGTCATCGCCGCGCGGATGATTCTTCTTCATGATCCAATTCTGGCTGGGCTTTGCCACTAGATTGCGATGCCATTGACCGTAGACGTTAGTCACGTCGCCAAGCAGCCCCTTCTCAATCATCTGCCGGGCAACCTGATAGAACTGGCTGTAGCGGCGCTGCAAACCCACCTGCAATACCTGCTTGCCGTGATCCTTCATTAGCGCGCGCAGAGCGAAGGCTTCATCAGGCTTGAACACCAAGCTCTTTTCGCAAAATACATGCTTGCCCGCCAGGATCGCATCACGCGTCATGGGGTAGTGCATGTAGAGCGGCGCCGAAACAATTACAGCGTCGATGTCTTTATTGGCCAGCAACTCACGGTAATCCTTGTAACCCTTCGGCTTGTCTTTTGACGAGTCCGTCGCCTTCTTCAAATTCTCCGGATAGATGTCGCAAGCGGCGACCAGCTTGTGACCGTCCAGCTTGTTCAAGTGAGTGATGTGGTATTGCCCGCGGCCGCCTGTGCCGATGATACCCAGTTGGATCTGGTCGTTAGCAGCCTTCACGGTTTGAAGGAACGGCCCCACGGCAACCGCCGCGGCTGCGCCTATTTGCACCGCCTCGCGGCGCGTCAAATCATCGCTTTTCATTTTCTTGGACATACCCATCACCTCGAACGAATTCAGTCCTTGCCCGAGGGCAAAGCTGGCTTGGAATCCACTATTATATCCTCTGGATCGTCGATCACGGGGCGGGCCGACCATTCCGCACCCGCCAAAATCACCATCGCCGCCAGAAAACTTAAGAAGACGATGCTCGCCGAATCAAGAAATGGGCCGTATTCAGCGTACATCTTCGCGCGAAACGGCGTCCAAACATAGACCTGATGCAGCATGTATTTCATTAGTTCCAGCGTTAAACCAACCACTATCGACACCGGCAATACCCGCACCGCCGACACTTTGCAGTTCGGCAGAATCCAGTAGATAAGGAAGAACATGGTGATGGAAATGGGGATGGCCGCCATTTTGCAAACAATTGCCGTGGCCGAGGCCAGCACTGTCGATAGCACACCCTGTTGGTTGCTGAGAAACTCAGTATTTACGGCGGTGAGCATCACATTGAGGAAGGCCAACGTGCCGCAGGTGAATATTAGTCCCATGCTGACCAACTGATTCTTGAGAAAACTGCGGTTTTTCTTAACACCCCAAATGCGGTTGAGCGCCACTTCAAGCGGCTCGAAAATTCCGTTGGCGGTGAACAGCAGGAGGGCGACGGAGATGAGCTCAAATTTATGCGGGCGGTACGCGAGACCACTGCGCGGAGTATATAGGATGATGTTGGCGATGTCCGCCGGGAAGTAATCCTGGATGGTGAAAAATACAGCCTTGACGGCCGCCTGCCAGTTCATGGCTCGGCAGATGGAGGACATGACGACTAGAAAGGGGAAGAAACTGAGTAACACGTTGGCGGCAATGGAGAAGGCATAAACATGGACTTCGACTTCCATGAGGTATTTGATTGTGGGAATGATGCGACCGAACAACTTGTGGTTTTTCCTCTGACTCTTCGCTAGCTTAACCAAGTCTACCAAGAGGGAGCCAACCCGGCACTGTCAGGAAGCATTTCTAGAAACAAAAGGCGGATCCAGCCTCGATGCCAGATCCGCCCTCATCTGCCTTGCGCTCGCCGACTGTGCGTTAGTTAAAACGTCACTTTGGCCGCGAAGCGGATTTGCCGCTCCCCGCCTGCGCCCGTGATTTCCCCGTAACCATTCAAAGCTTTGATGGACCCATCAGCATTTCTGGTGGATGAAGATACAGTTGCCCCTGGGTTGCCAAATTGAGGAGTGTTGGTCACGCCGAACATTTCCGTGCGGAATTGCAGCTTAACGCGCTCCGTGATGGTGAAGTCACGGAACACGCTGGCGTCCATGTTGAACACGCCGGGGCCGCGTAAAATGTTACGACCGGAATTGCCAAATCGAGGCGTTGTGACAGCAGCGAAGGCCAGCGGATTGAAGTATGGTTGGCCGACGCCGTGGCCGCCAAGAATGGCCACGTCCGCCAACACTTGATCCGCTGTCTGGGTGTTGCCAGGCGCATTGAGTGATGTTCCTGAACTGCCAACCGTGAAGGGAAGTCCACTGGTGCGGCTCACAATCCAGTTGGTCGTCCAACCACCCAGCACCGCCGAGGCGATGCCTGACTGCGCATACTTCTGGCCCTTTCCAAAAGGCAACACGAAGTTGCCGTAGAACTGCATGTTGTGCGTGCGGTCAAACCCAGCCACAGCCTTGTTGCGCTGCAGCATTGGAACCCAGTTCCAGGTAAGACCGCTATCTGTGTCGTCACCGTATCCGATTGCGCGCGATAACGTATAGGAAACGCCCATCGTGGTTGCGCCCATGCGGCGCGTGACGTTGGTCAACAGGCCGTTATACTTAGTTGTGTTGAAGGGAGTGAAATAACGGATATCGGAAGTTCGCCCAAATTTTGCAAACAGTGCACGACCGGCGGCTCCACCATCGGGACCGGCGGCATTGATGTTTTGTATCACTGTCTGCCGGATTGCCCGGCTACCTGCATAACCAGCCGAAACGTTGAATCCATGGCCAGCGTCGCGTTGGATGGTCAAATTGTAGCTTTCGATGTAGCCACGGTGGAATACCTGCGGAAACGTTGTGGTGCCAACCGCGGCCGGCAACGAAAATGTGTCCTTAGTCAGATCTGGCCCAATGAATTGCGGAATACCCGTGCGCAATGTGCCTGCCTGCAGGAAGCTGGTGGCGCCGGAGAATTGGGAGGAGATAGTGGCGGGGTAATCGTCGCGCAGGTAGCGGAACGTATTGGGGTCGACACTGATACCACCCCCCAGCCTGATTACTGTTTTATCATTCATGCGATAGGCGAAACCCAGGCGAGGCGCAATTTGACCTTTGCCCGTGTCGTAGCCGCCGCGATAAACCAGGTCGGTGTTGGGGTCGTAACGTTCGCCTGCCCAGTGATCGCGCGTGGGTGCCGGGTAGATTTCATACCGCATGCCGTAATCAATGGTGAGCTTGCGCGTGGCCTGGAACGAATCGCGAATATAGAACCCATAGGAAGGCATGCGCACTGTAGCGGGATTCAAGTATTGGACGTCTTTGCCCATGGAGCTAGGCAGGCCCAGCAGGAAATCACCCCAGCTGTTGTAGCCTGTTGAGGCGGCGCCGCCTTTCAACGAAGTTAACCCGCCGCCGAAGTTGAATCCGCCGCGCGGGCCGTTGGAGGCTTGCGGCTGAAAGTGATTGATGTCGTATTTGCTGTACTCAAAACCGAAGCGGATGGAATGGGCGCCCTTGATGTAACTCACATTCCAATTCGTTACGTACTGGTTATCACGGAACAAAAATGGGTTGGAGACATTCGGATTCCCGAGGCTGGAGAATTGCGTGAACGTGAAACGCGGAAAGCCAGCCTGTAACCGGTCCGTGCCGTTTGTGCCGGGAATCTTCAGAACGTCAAGCCCGTAGTTCTTGTCCAAATCTACGTTTTCAGCTGCTAAACGCAAGCGCGTATATCCATATACCGCGTCGATGATGACATGGGAATTAATGGTGTAAGTACCGCCGACCGCCGCGGTTTGAATAAAGCCGGGCGCGCGGCCGGGCTGTCCCCCGTTGGTGGCGTCGCCACCTGCTCCACCAAGTGATGGCGGATCGAATACCGTGCTGGGTGAAAAGCTGTAACGGCCAAACATCTGCATCTTTTCGTTAGGGTTGTAGTTGACCTTAAAATCGACGTTGTCGCGTGTCAGTTGGTATCCACCGACAGCCAGGTAGTTGTTGGGAAACACACTTTGGTTGGGCAGCGGAATCAGATCCTGCATGTAAGCGGCTGCGGGGTCGATGTTCGAAGCTGGAACCGTGTTGTTCGCAAAGGGCAGGCGGCCAGAACCATCGGCGTTGCCCGTACGAGGATCAAACAGCGTCGTGCCGGTACCGTTGAAATCGCCTTTGCGCATAGCCGCCGTGGGGACCGTGCGAAGAGCCGAAGCCGCTTGCCGCCGCGTGGTTCGTTCCCAATCGGCGAAAAAGAACAGCTTGTTCTTTACAATCGGACCGCCAACCATACCGCCGAACTGGTTCTGAATGTTCTTTGGTGGTTGATTAGGATCGCCCGTGCACGAATAAAGGCAATAGAAATAGTTACGAGCCTTCAGCGCGCTGTTGTTATGGAACTCCCAACCGCCGCCATGAAATTGGTTAGTACCCGATTTGATGGTGACGTTCATCGCTGCTCCGCCCGCCATGCCTTGTTCGGCATCGAAGCTGTTGCTGACGACGTTCACTTGTTCCACGGCTTCAACTGGAGGCAGGTAGGCCACTAGCCGCGGCAACCATGGATGGCTGATTGTGGCGCCGTCAAGCTTCGTGTTGTTGCTCGACTGCGGCATGCCATTGGCCTGCGTCGCCATGGAGCGTTGCGGATTGCCGGATTCAGAGTGCACTTCAACCGGCGGCGTGAAACCTGGCAGTATTTTATACAAGGCCTGGAAATTGCGCCCCTGCGTGTTGAGCAACGGCAGGTCGACAATTTGCTTGGATTGGATTTGATTGTTGATGTCGGCGCGGTCGGTTTGCAGTGTAACAGCGCTAGCGCTCACGGCGATGCTCTCAACAACCTGCGAGACCGACAGCGCGACGTCCAAACGCAGAACCGTGTTGATGGCGATGCCTGCGCCTTCTTGTACACGGGTGCCGAAGGCCGGCGCTGAGATGCTGATCTTGTAAGTGCCGGGCAGCAAATCGCTCATCTGATAAGCGCCGCGGTCATCTGTGGTTGTTGATTTTGTAACGCCAGTGGCGAGGTTCATCGCCTCGACTTTGGCCTTGGGAAGAGCGGCCCCAGTGGGGTCGGAAATGTTGCCTGTTAAAGAACCGTAAAGGGTCTGGGAAAAGCTGGGAAGCTGGCCAACGAAACCAACAAGAAGCGCCGTGGCGAGCAGCGGGGCTCGAAGCGAATGTCGCAATTGTTTTAACCTCGAAGTAAAGATGCTGACGGTAGTATATCAGCTACAGGAAAGCATTAGGCAAGAACTTATCTTAGAGATTGTTAAATTCAGACCTCTAGGTTTCCTAACCTACTTCAAGCCTTGAATACCTATATAATCATTCAATCCAAGATCGCTTTACTTGGCGGTTTTTACGTTCAGGAGGTTCTCTATGACCCGTCTTCTGACCATCACAGCTGGGCTTTTGTTCATGGCCGCTGTTTCCCAAGCGCAAGAAGTTCGCGCCAGCATTTCCGGCATTGTTACTGACCCCACGGGAGCGCCAATCGCCGGCGCTACGATCACAGTCACCAGCGCCGCCACTAACGCGACCGTCGTGACGCAATCGGCGGATTCAGGTAACTACCTCACGTCGTTCCTATCCCCGGGAACGTATCGCATTACCGTTGAACATGCAGGCTTCAAGAAATTCGTCGCCGAGTCCATTACCCTCGCGACTCTCGACAAAGCCCGCGTCGACGTGCAGCTGCAAATCGGTTCGATCTCCGACAGCGTGACTGTCACATCGGTAACACCTTCGATCGAAACCGAAACCGCGAGCCGTGGCACTTCGATTTCCAATGAGCTAATAGCCAACCTTCCCACGCAAGGACGCAATCCTTTCCAAATCGCATGGGCGGCGCCGGGCGTATTCAAAGCGGGTGGCTGGCGCTATTTGCGCTCGTTCGACATCGGAGGCACCACTGGATTTTCGGTAAATGGCGGACGATCCAGCGAGAACGAAGTGCTAATGGACGGAATCAGCAACGTGCAGTCGAGTCGCCAGGTAATCCACGTTCCGACGATGGATTCCATTCAAGAATTCAAAGTTCTTACTAATACTTACGACGCTCAATATGGCCGCACTGGCGGAGGCATCGTGACTATTGTTACCAAGTCTGGATCCAACCAATGGCACGGGGTGTTGTTTGAATATTTCCAAAACGCCAAGTTGAACGCCAACCAGACTGAGTTGAACTCGGCTGGCATTGCCCGATCGCCAAACAACATTAATGCCTATGGTTTTCAGATTGCCGGTCCGGTGCGAATCCCCAAAGTTTTCGACGGCCGGAACAAACTGTTTTGGACTATAGCCTACGAAGGAATGAAGCAGCGCTCAGCTGACCCAGGCGTGGTGACTGTTCCGCAAACGGAATGGCGTGGCGGCGACTTCACGACGCTGTTGAATGGGCAAGGCAATCAGGTTTTGATCTACGATCCGCTAACTACTAAAGCCGACGGGACGCGCACTCCTTTCGCAGGTAATCGGCTGCCCGCCAACCGGCTCTCGAAGATTGCCACCGAAGCTTTGAAATTCTACCCCGATCCGACATCGGCTGGAACTGGACCCGCGCACATCAACAACTACCCATACCCTTCCCGCTGGGCCGGCAATCTAGACCAGTGGACAGGCCGCATGGATTACAACATCAATCCGAAGAACGTGATCTACTTCCGTTACGGTCAGAACCCTTATGATGAGTTCCGTGGCCTCGTGTTTGTGAAGAATATCGATCAGAAAAACCCGGCTGAACCGACAGGTAATGCCCCACTGATTCGCAACGGCCGCAACTGGACCTTCGACTGGACTTCCACCCTGACGCCACGGATGACCTTCGATTTGCGCGCCGGTTTGAGCCGCTGGGAACAGACCACGGGCAGTACGTTCGGCACAGGGTTCGATCAAAGGACGCTGGGCTTTGACCCAAATTTAGTTTCGCAGTTCACGCGCGTTGGCTTTCCCATCTTCGGTTTTTCGGGCACGTATCAGTCAATGGGTCCAGGGGCCTTAATCAGCTATGGAGCCAACGACACTTACACAATTCAACCTAACGTAAACTATAGCTTTGGCAAACATTTCTTAAAGACAGGATTTGAGGCCCGCAGGTACAACGACAATAGTTTGAACCCGGGCAATGCAGTGGGAAATTATAGCTTCGGCAAGAATTGGACGCAGGCTGTCAACAATCGCGCCGACGCTTTATCGGGCAACGAACTGGCGACATTCCTACTGGGGTACCCAACTAGCGGTTTCGTGGATCGAAATATTGATCCAGCTTTTGTGCACTATTATTACGACGCGTTTTTCCAGGATGATTGGAAGATTACTTCGCGCTTAACGCTGAACCTGGGTTTGCGTTGGGATTACGAATCGCCCGCCACGGAGCGCTACAACCGCATGGTCCGCGGCCTTGATTTCGATGCCGCTAGCCCCGTGAAAGCTGCCGGATTAAACCTGAAGGGCCAGGTACTGTTCGCGAACGTCAATGGCCAGCCGCGAGGGGCCTTTGTTCCCGATCGGAATAATTTTGCACCACGCCTTGGCGCTGCGTATAGACTGGGAGAAAAATGGGTGGTTCGCGGTGGTTACGGTCTTTATTACCTGGGTCAGAGCGCGACGGGATCGAACCAGGGCTATAGCCAATCCACTAATGCCGTTGTAAGCACCGACAATAATCTAACTCCGGCCGTCAATCTAACGAATGCGTTTGCACTGCAGCCTGGCGGGCAACTGTTGGCGGCAGTGGGTAACACCGGTGGCGGCGCAAGCTTTCTTGGACAGGGCTTGGCCGTAAACTACCAGCAGAGACCATTGCCTTATTCCCATCAGTATTCCTTCGATATTCAGCGCGATTTCAAGGGCGTGCTAATCGAAGCCGCCTATGTGGGCAACCAAACTCGCAAGTTGCCTATCGGTGTGAATGCGAATTTTGTTCCAACCGCGGAACTGAATCGCCGCACGGCGGCCGGCGCCATCGACTCAGCCTATTACTCAGCCCAGTTGCCGAATCCGTTAACCGGCCAAATTCCCCTCAACGCCGCGTTGAACGCGCCTACGTTGGCTCGTCAAACACTATTGTTCGCATTTCCGCAGTATTCGGGTTTCTCGATTAATAACATACCCATCGGCAAGCAACGTTACGATGCATTTCAGTTGAAAGTTTCGAAGCGTTTCGCGATGGGACTGAGCTTCCTGGCAAGTTACACCGCCGCTAAGACACTGGAACAGGTCAGCCTCTTAAATGCACAGGATTTCAACCTCAACGATCCGCTATCGACTCGCTTGGTCAAACAACCGGCGGACCAGATTGACATTCCCCGCAAGCTCAATTTCGCGGGTCTTTATGAGTTGCCCTTCGGACGAGGCAAGAAATTCGCCAATGGCATTTCCCGGCCGCTCAATTACATCATCGGTGGCTGGGAGTTCAATTGGAACATCACTTACATGAAGGGATGGGCCGTGAATTATCCAAACGCAAATCAAATCGCTCCAGGCTCAGCCGCGCTCAGTTCGCCTACGATTGGGCAATGGTTCAATACCTCTTTGTGGAATGATGCCACGGGGAAGAGAGTGGCCTCACAAGAACCATTCACGTTACGCAATTTCCCATTGCGGTTTAGCGACGTACGATTGCCTGGGTACCAGAATTGGGACGCGTCCGTGTCGAAGGTATTCCAGATTTACGAACGCGTCAATCTGCAATTTCGCTTCGAGGGGGTGAATGCGCTGAACCATCCCTGGCTGACTGGGATTGCTTCGGTGGATGTAACCAATGCTCAATTTGGCCGATTGAATCCGACTCAAGGAAATTTGCCCCGTTTCTTAAAGTTAGGTTTAAGTTTGCGCTGGTAGGAGTTCAGTGGGGCTCAACGTGGATCAGGACATCGGCGATCCACGATAGTTCATGCTTCAGCGCGTCCCTCACGCGGCCGGCAATCACGTGTGAATCACGAACCGTTAGATCCGGATTCACTTCCAGGTGAAGATCGACGTGATACTTCATGCCTGTCTTACGCGCGTAGCATTTTTCCACGGCTTCCGCGCCTGCTATGGTCAGTGCGATGCGGCGAATTTGTTCAACACGGCCCGGTTCAGGCATCGCGTCCGTTAGAGGGTAGATCGCCTCTCGAATAACCGAGAGACCAAGTACCCCCACGATGACTCCGACGATGGCCCCACCAACGTGGTCAGCTTCCAGCATGCCAACCGGATCGTAAAGAGTGAGTCCCAAAGCGATAAGCGCGATGGTGCTGGAAACTACGTCAACACTGTCATTTTTGGCGTCGGCGATCAGCGCTGACGAATCAAGCATGCGGCCCTGACGCATTTTTACGGTTGCTAGCGCAAACTTGACGCCAAGCGAAGCCAGGAGGGGCCACATAGCGAAGGCGGAGGGAGGCAGAGTATCGCGCCCAATACGCCAGATGCTTCGTGACGAGATGCCAACTCCAGCCAGCACAAGCATGATTCCAACAGCGAGGGCGGCGAGAATTTCAAACCGGCCGTGGCCGTAAGGGTGGTTGTCGTCGGCGGGGCGCGCCGCCACCCAAAGGCCAAGGAAGACGACTCCGCTAGCGACTACATCAGCAGCGGACTCAAGACCGTCGGCAACGGCCGCGGTGGAGTTGGCGTTCATGCCAACCCAGATTTTGGCAATGGCAAGCAGTGCGGAGGCAAGCATTCCGGCCAACGCAACACGCTGCGCTGGCTGTTTGGGCGAAGTCACCATCTCACTATCGCAAAAGGTGAGTATGGAATGGGAATCTACAATGGCGAATCCACTCCAAAAACCGGCAATAAGTAGGACAGGCGGCGCCCGGCCAGTTCCAATCTCTTGATAGCATCCAAGACGGCAAACGCAAGCTGGCAATCTCTTCAGAACTTAAACTTAAATTAAAGCCACCGCCGATACTTGTGTGGGCAATCATGCGAAGCGCTTGGTTTTCGAAAAGCAGAATTCTCATTTTGGTGAGTGCAGCAGCGCTTCAGGAACTAGCTGA
Organism: Acidobacteriota bacterium; assembly: GCA_025350695.1. Classification (GTDB taxonomy): domain Bacteria; phylum Acidobacteriota; class Terriglobia; order Bryobacterales; family Bryobacteraceae; genus JANXSF01. The sequence goes on along the minus strand of JANXXI010000109.1, from coordinate 248 downwards.
CCAACCGCAGATTCCGGATTGGACAATCTTGGGAAAAACAAATTGATTTTGACCTAATATTGCAAAGTGAGGGCATCGCCCAGTTAGTCCGCCGTCTCAATGAGAAGGGGAAAACGAACCCAAAGAAAAAAGGAAATTATCGGCCGTGAAACGGCGTGAATGCGGCCTGGTGGGCGTGGGCCGACCCCAGATTCCCGCTCCAACATCTTGCCGATCTACTCCTCTGTATAGCCATAGCCGCGCCGCAC
>JANXXI010000106.1 GCA_025350695.1 Acidobacteriota bacterium | reverse complement strand
AGGATAGTTTCATGCCTCGTGGTAATCCGTCACCGAAGCTTGCGATCACCGTAGACCCCGAAATTCACCAGCACATTCTTGCCGCCGGCGCGACGGCGTTAGTGTCTCAGCCTGGATGACCCAAGCAGCGCGTGATGCCCTGCGCCGGCGAAACGGCGGCTTGCGGCTGGTACATCGCCGGGCGCCGGGCCAGTCTTTGCCACCTGAGCCGTCAGCCAGAAGCTACCTGTCGACGAGTAGGCTGATAACGCGGCAAAGGTAGACGGAAAACTCCGGATTGGCTGCAATCTCCGCTGCCGTTAGCTTGCGGCCCTGCACCGGAACCGTGACAAAACCGTCCGGCACTAGGACCGCGAGCATCACTTTTAGCGTCTCGGCCAAGGACTCGTACGCGTGGATTGCTTGCTGCGACGCATTGATTAGACAGACGGGTTTCTGGACGAACTCTCCGCTGCTCACGATCCAGTCGAGTGCATTCTTGAGCGATCCGGGGACGCCGTGAGCGTACTCAGGGGTTGAGATGACTACGGCGTCTGCCCATCCGAGTTGGTTCCGAAACGCAGCTACGGCGTGTGGCGCAGGTTCCTGATCGAGGTCCGGATTGAAATGCGGGAACTGCGCCAATTCGGTAAAAAGCGTGATGGTTGTTCCGGCTGGCGCGAGCAGCGCCAACGCTTGGAGAAGCTGAGTATTTGAGGAGCTGTGCCGTAGGCTACCGGAGATGGCAAGTATTTTCACTTATCAAGCTAGATGAGAAGCCGGATCATTTCGATTCACAAGACCTGCAACTCAAGGAACTCCTCACACGGTCCGTCATAGCTTTTCTAGGTGGGCCGCAACTGATTCCTCACGCGCTCAAAAACTCAATCTCCCCTGTTTTCGACAACTTACTCCCACGCCAAATACGAAACGCTTGCGCCCACCTGCTAGCTTGATTAACGTAGAGAGCGAATCCGGCCGGACTACTCTTTATCCAAAACTGCTCCGTCTTGCGGCGGAGCGGTCTCGGGTATACCTGAGTTCTACATCGTGTCAGTAGGGTTGCTAAGCGTGGAAAAACTGAAAGGGCGGCATTGGTTGGGGAACCGGTGCTGTCCGTCTGTTATTAGGCAGACAAGCCGTTATGGTTGGCGGCTCTTCAGTGGAAGCGCAGAGCAGCCCCGCTGGCTCGATCATTTTTGAAACAGCAAGGCGCCATCACGCGCACACGTGTCTTTAAAGAGGAGGCTCAACATGCACAACATCAATTTTCTCGAACCCTTCGCCAACGGCGGGCGGCCGCAGCTTCAAGGCCAAATGCCGAATCACATCGTCGGGAACCACCCGCTCTGAATTCTCCCGCCAGCGGCCGTTTCTGCTGCCGGCTCAGGCAGCGCGATGTGCGCGGCTGCGATCGATCAAATAGGTAATGGTCATGGCAATCGCGGCGCCTACCAACCCAAACGCTATATCTTTCTGCGCGTCCCATATATCGCCCTGCATGCCAACAAATGCTTCACCATGCTCCGGCGAAACAAACGCCGCCACCGTAGCTTCGATGATTTCGTAGATTGCGCCGAAAGCAAGCGAAGCCTCCAGCGGAAACCAGTAGCGCCATGCGTTGCGGACGCCAGTCAAGTGCATATAGGCTTCCATCATTGGATAGCCCAGCAGTAAGCCGAACAAAAGATGCAGGACCCGGTCATAGTGGTTCCGATTTGTGTGGAGCCAGACCTTAATCCATTCGCCTAGTGGAACGCCGTCGTATTTATAGTGCGCGCCCCATTCGTGGAAGCAGAGATAGAGAAAGATCAGAACGTAGGATGTACGGGACAAAGGTACAGCACGGTAGCTAAGGATCAGCGCAATGATGAAGACTAGCACGATGAGGTTTTCAAGAAACCAATCAAACACCATCGTGGGATGGTATGCGGAAGCGGCGAACACAGCAGCCATGGCGGCCACTAACAGATGGAGAAAACGGTTTTCGCGAAACGAGACTTGGGTCAGTAGCACTGAGGCAAATTGTAGCGCAGCCCCTCGTGGTTAGGAAGTATGTGGTTACGGGATTTACCGTGTACGCCCGGTGCATGTCCGGCAAACGTGCTTTATCGTAGTATTCAGATGGGTTGACGGCCCGCTGCCGCCTGAGCAGCCAGCGAACGGACTCGCTCTGGCGAACTAAATCCACTATTCTTTATCTGCCTTGCGCCGCGCCGAAGCGGCCTTTGCGCTAATTAACACCCTAGGAGGCAGCCCCGCTTCAGGCGCTTGGCGCAAACCCATAGTCCGCTCCCATCCCATACGGGTGTCTGCAACCCGTGAACCCTTTTCGCAGGTCCACGGATTCCAAGATTGAGGTAGATTTTCGTGGCGGCCCCAACTGGAACATTGGCTACACTGCCTCGACTAACCGAATCAGCCGCATCAGTTCGGCCTACCCGAAATGCCATCCGCTTTCAATACGACGCCTAAACACAAGCGCGAATCCGTTGACTGGCTCCGCCATTTGGCGCTTTTACCAACACTTTCAAAGGCCTAGGAATCGAAGATTATTTCCTAGCTTGCGTGCGGTACGCCCGGCCCCATCGCGATCACTGCTTTACTTGCAGCCGTGGTTCTTCGCGTTCCAGCACTTCCTGGGATTCAAGAACCGCCCCTCTGTCGTCCATGTCCCGCAGCCAGTTATTTAGCTTCGCGGTAAATTCGGACACCAGCTTCTTATGCTTCGGCGACGCGGCAAGGTTGTTGACCTCGTGCGGATCCGCTTCTAAGTCATAGAATTCAATTTCCGGCCGTTTCGATGCCATGAACTGTTCTTGCACCGCGTTCAGCTTGCCCCGCGCATGCAACTCATGCAGCACGGTCAGCGTTGGGTAGGAGTTCTTGATGTACTCGTTGAACTGCGTGTACGGCCGGTCCGGCAGAAAGTTACGAATCAGTTTATACCGGCTACTGCGCACGGCGCGAATGCGATCCACCGTCATATCGCAACGGTCTCGCGCCGTAAAAACAACCTCGCGCGGCTTCGAACCAAAAAGCGGCTGCCCATGATATTCTTTCGGAACAGGAATGCCGGCGTAGACCAGCGACTGCGCATTGAAATCGAGCGCCACGACCGGATCCTTCCGCACCTGCCCTTTCGGCAGGACACCCGGATATCGAACGATTAGGGGAATACGCGTCCCCGGATCGTACAGCCACTGCTTCCCACGCAGCAGGCAGCGGCCATTGTCGCCGAACATGAAGATGACAGTATTATCCAGAATCCCGTCCTGTTCCAACTGCTTCAACGTCACGCCCACTTGGTGGTCTAGCAACTGAACGGCATCATAGTAGTTGGCCACTTCATCGCGCACCACCGGATGATCGGGATAGTATGGCGGCAACGGAACCTTCGCCGGATCCATCAACGCCTTCTGCTTACGCGCCGCCACGAACGCCGGGCCCTTGTGCGGAGCCTGAAAATTGATCTGCGCGAAGAACGGCTGCCCCGGCTTACGTTGGTTCCAATGCGTCCCATCAAACGGCTTGGTGGCTTTGAAATTGAAATCGGTCTTCGCCGTGCCCTTCACTCCAGGGGCGATGTCGGTTATGTTGGCCGTGAAGTAGCCTGCCTGGCGCATACGGTCCGTGATCAACCGCGCGCCTGCCGGTAGTTCGTACCCGTCCTTTCGATGGCTGCGATGGTTGTGCGTGCCCGTCGCGATCTGGTACATTCCCACATTAAAGCCGGACCGGCTGGCTGAACAAACTGGGGCCGTGGTGAAGCAATGCATGAAACGAACGCCTTCCGCCGCCAGCCGATCCATGTTCGGCGTCTTCACAATTGGGTCACCATAGCAGCCCAACTCAACGCCCAGATCATCGCCAATGATCCATAAAATATTGGGCCGGTTCTGTGCCGCAAGCAGCGACGAAGCGCCCAGGCCCGCCGTCTTTAGGAAATTTCGCCGATCAATTTGCATTAGAGTTTTATTATCCAACGTTATTAGTCCTTGATCCCAGCGAGGTTTTTCGCGAGGCCCTTCTTGGTCTCCAAATCCATCTGCCGCGCGATTTGAATTCGCTGCGCTTGCGGACTGCCGGCCCCGTGCATCGATTCAGTGAGGTATCCGACGGCGTTACGCCCCAACGTCATGTTCTCAATCAGCCGCATCACGCGCATGCGGTCTTCCACTTTCACACCTGCGCGTCCCTGCAGGTACTTGCGCAGAAGCGGGCCGGTTTCGTTATTCTCCAGATCTTTCTCCGAAGGCATAGTTGCTACAAGACCGCCAGCCAGATCCTGCGCCAAGCGCGCAATCTCATAAGGGAAGCGCGTCACATTGTGCTTGCAGACATTCGCCAGAAGGTCGTCCGGTTGGAAGTTGCCGGCCGCGGTCTGCTTCGATTCATGCGACGCGGCGATGCCCGCGCCGTAGATGGTTTCGTTCAAGTGCGCCATCTCCACCAGCTTGTCGCGCACGTGCGAAACTGCAGCCACACCGTTGTAATCCGCAGCCAACGCCGCCGCGCCGATGATGACGTCGCCCAAGCCCGTTTTGCACACATACGAGCGGCGGTGATAGGCGGTGAATCGCTCCACCAGCATCGCCGCGTAATCGGTTTCGCCATCCATGAAGATCAGTTCGTTGGGTACAAAGACATCGTCAATGAGGATCATCGCCTCTTGCCCGGCGAACTGTGCATTGCCCTGATCAATGGAGCCACCTTCCATGGCGCGCGTGTCGCACGACTGCCGGCCGTAAATAAACGTCAGTCCTGGATGATCCACGGGGATAGCGGCAACCACCGCATAGTCTTTATCCGCCGGCCGCATGCGCATGGTCGGCATCACCACGATCCAGTGCGAATTCAGGCAGCCGGTTTGATGCATTTTTGCACCGCGAATCACAACACCGTCAGGGCGGCGTTCGACGATGCGGGTGAACAGATCCGGATCGGCCTGTTCTGCTGGGGCCTTGCCGCGATCACCTTTTGGGTCGGTCATTGCACCGCCGATCACGTAGTTCGCTTCGTGCATGCGGATGACGAAATCCTTGAAGCGCTGATGGTACAGGGGACCCATTTCGTGGGTCACCGAGTAGAGCGAATTCAGCGCATCCATGCCCACGCAGCGTTGGAAGCAGGTGCCGGTCAATTGGCCAAGGCGGCGCTGCATGCGGTTTTGCGCCACAACATCTTCCACCGATTCGGTGATGTGCAAAAAGCGATTGACGCGGCGGCCGGAAAGCGAGGAGTGCGCGGAGGCGAGTTCGGGATGCTCCACCGCCAAATCGTATGTGCGCGCAACGGCGTTGATCGATGGGCGGATGATGGGGTGGTCAACGGGTTCAGCGATGCGCTCGCCCATGAAGAAGACTCGCAGGTTGCGGTCGCGCAGGCTCTCGAGGTATTCGGCGCCGGTGGTGATGGGGAGTGTAGCGGTAGTCATGGATTGGGTCCATTCCTATATTAACTCCGCTGTTGATGTCGCTCGATTCGGAATTGCTCAACCTCTTTCCCGAAGGCTCCGCCCGTCCCCATGGAGATGGACGGACGGAGCGAGACTAACTTGCCTTTGTCAAATCTTGCGATAAGGCGATGGGGGCGAAGACGTTCGCTATTGTCGACGAGCAGAAGTTGATCAGCAATTTGGGCGGTTTAAGGCAGGCTGTCGAGGGCGCGAGGGTAGCGTGCGACGACTGCGCCGAGCGGGACCGAGTGGCCTCCTTCCGAGACGCGAAGTTTCACGCGTGTGACGTTGAGGGCGGGCGATTTTACCCACACGAAGACCACCCGCCTCGATCAATTTCAAATCGGGACGGATACCCTCGGCAACGAAAGAGTCGCCCCACCCCACGAGCCGCATACGTTGAGCTTTCTTGATTGAATTAGCCGGAAAGGCTGCTCCGGATGGATCTTCAGGAGCGCTGCGGGCGGTTTTGCTCCACTACCTCTTCCACCTACTCGATGATGTGAAAAAGCGAATTAACGCAGCGGCCAGAATGCGAGGAGTGTGCCGAGGCGAGTTCGGGATGCTCCACCGCCAAATCGTAAGTGCGCGCGACGGCGTTCATCC